>JBAZHS010000007.1:16219-18127 GCA_041652275.1 Parachlamydiales bacterium | reverse complement strand
ATGATCCGCCCCCTGATGAGCAAAAAAATGGCCCACGCTTTGTCTTTTGTTTTCTTCGCCGGGGGCATCGCCTTGCTAACTTATCTGGGCCTTTGGTGGCCCGCCCTGCTTTTGGCCGTCGGCCTGCCTTTGGCTTTAAAACACTATCTGCTCGGCGAGCTTTTAGACTTTGTTTTAACCCTGATCATTTTTTTAGGTCTCTTTATTTCCTTCCAGTTCGAGATCAAGCTGAACCTTTTGCCGGCCATCTTTTTCACTCTCGGCGGCGCTTATTTCTTTTTTAAAGAGTTTTTTAAAAATAAAGACAAGCCGGAGCCAGCGGATTTTTTTGACGGGACCGATAAAGAAGAATAAAATTCATCCAATTGACAGCGTGGAAACCCGTCCCTTTAGGGACAGGAGGAAACGCTGCTCCTTTTGGGTTGTTTAAATTTTAATAGCAGTTTTAAAATATTTCCTATATGGGATGCGCCGTTTTTCTTAACCTTAAGCTCTTTGCCAAAGAGGCTGATTTCCTTTGGCAAACCGAAAAAACCTTTGCCAAGGTTTGTAATGAGATCGTTCCTTGTTTTTGTCAAACGCCCCGCCCAAAGGACAAAATTTAAATTGCAGTTCCGCTAAAAACCACTCAAAAACCTTGTGCAAAGAACCCCTATCTTTTATGCTTTTTTTTCAACGCGGGATTTTTTATGTTGAAAAACCTCTTTTTAAAAGCCGTTTTTTTAATCGGCACGCTCAGCCTTTTTCTAACCGCCACCTTTTTTTTTCTATGCCTTAAAAACTCCTGGCATCCGAAGGCGAAGGCAGGCTACTGCGCCTTTTGCGATAAAGCAGTGCTGCAAAGACAAAAGTTTTATGAAGACGATCTGGTGCTGGCCCTGGTCACCCATAAGCCCGTCTTGCCGGGCCATGTGCTGATCATTCCCAAAAGACATGTACCGAGCTTCGACCAGCTCACAGAAGCGGAAATGCAAAAGCTTTTCCTTTGCATTAAAAAAATCCATAAAGCCGCCCAAAAAAAATTCCAGGCCGCTTCCTATCTGCTCTTTCAGAAAAACGGCTTTGAATTCCGCCAGACGGTTCCCCACGTCCATTTCCACTACCTGCCAAGAAAAGCCGGCGACAGCTCCGTCTTAAAATTCTTCGCCCGGATGCTGGTTGTCAATGCCCGCAAGCCCCTGGCCTTCGAAAAAACCCAGGTTAACGCCGCTGAAATGAAACAAGCGCTTGAAGAGCTTTAAAATCTTTTTTTTAAGACAGGCCCGAAAAGCCTCTTCAAGCAAAAAAACGCTTTTCCTTGAAAATAGAGCTGCTTTTTTTTCCGATAAAAGCTAAAAGAGAAGCAAAGCTATGGAAGAAAAAAACCTTGGAAACTACCGGATTTTAAAGCATCTGGCCAAAGGCGGAATGGGCGAGGTCTTTTTAGCCTTCGACCCGGTCTGCTCGAGGACTGTGGCCTTAAAAAAAATTCGTGAGGATTTCAAAAAAAACCCTCTGATGCGCCGGCGTTTTTTAAAAGAGGCCCAGATCGCTTCACGGCTGACTCATCCGGCGGTTATTCCGATCTATTCCATTCATGATGACGAAAACGAAATTTACTATACCATGCCCTATGTCGAGGGCAAAAGCCTCAAAGAACTTTTAATCGAAGCCTCCCAAGACCCCGCCAAGCATTCCATTCCCCATTTTATTCGGATTTTTTTATCTGTCTGCGAAGCAGTAGCTTTTGCCCATTTAAAAAAAATTTTGCACCGCGATTTGAAGCCGGCCAACATCCTGGTCGGAAAATACGGAGAAGTACTGGTTCTGGACTGGGGAATTGCCACTTTCACCGATCAAAAACCGGCAACAGAGGAACTGAAAAAAAAGGCCGAAAACGATCCCGGCTTATCAGAGCCGGAGCAGAAA
>JBAZHS010000007.1:0-16208 GCA_041652275.1 Parachlamydiales bacterium | reverse complement strand
CCGGAACCATCACTTATCTGGCGCCCGAATGCGTCCTGGGCGAGGGCTCTTCCCACCTTTCCGATATTTATGCCCTGGGAGTCATCTTATACCAGATTCTAACCCTCAGCTCGCCTTTCCGCCGAACCTCAATCCGCCATTTCCGCCAAAAGGCCCATCTGGAAAAGGTGATCGATCCGAACCAAAGGGCCCCGTACTGCGACATTCCGCTGGAGCTGGCCAAAATCGCCAAAAAATGCCTTTCTTTTGAAAAAAAAGAACGCTATCAGACTGTCGAAGCGCTGATCCTAGACTTAAAAAACTACTTGCAGGGCAAACCCGAATGGCTTTTTCGGGCCGCTTTGGACATCCATGATCCCAAAGCTTTTGCCTTTCAGGAAAACATCTATCTGCCAAGCACTCCGCAAAGCGCCGAATGGGCTTCTTTGTGGCTGGCCAAAAACAGCCTTTCCGGCAGTTTTAAGATCAGCTTTGAATTTCTGTTCAAAGAGCCCGCCTCCAGTTTGGGTGTGCTTTTTTCCGTTCCCCAAAACAACGGCAAATATGCTTTGGAAGAAGGTTTTCTGCTTGCTTTCAGCTTAAAGAAAAAACCAGTTTTAGAACTTTTTCGCGGCTCGATCCGCCTGATCCAAAAAGAAGTTTTGTTCAAAAAGAAAAACTGGCACGCGGTGGAAATTGAAAAAATTGAAAATAGTATCCGCTGCTTTTTAGACGGCCAGCTGGTTGTTTCCTATTTAAGCTATATTCCTTTTCCCGGAGCCAGGTTCGGACTTTTTTTCAAAGACCAGGCCGCGCTTTTCGCCGATTTTAAAATTTTTTCCGCTTCCAATAACCTGCTGGTCAGCTGCCTGGCCCTGCCGGACGCTTTTTTAGCCAAAAAAGATTTTGATACGGCCTATTTGGAATATAAGCACATCGCCGCTTCTTTTCCGGGCCGGACCGAAGAAAGGGAAGCGCTTTTCCGGGCGGGCATTACCCTTCTGGAAAAAGCCAAAAAGAAAAAAGACAAAGAGCTTTTCGATAAAGCTCTTTTTGAATTTGAAAACTTAAAAAAGGGCGCCGGCGCCCCCCTGGAATACCTTGGAAAATCAATTGTCTATGCCGCCCAGCACGAATACGAAGAAGAAGCCAAATGTTTAGAGCTGGCCCTGCGCAAGTTCAAAAACCACCCCCTGCTTCCGCTTTTAAAAGAGCACCTGCTTTTACGCCTTCACGAAAGCTCGTTCGGTCAAAAAGAGGCCCATCTAAGGTTAATGCTCTCCTCCCAGCTGGTCTTGAAAGAAGAGCAGCAGCTGCCCGATACCGCTCTTTTAAAGTCCAGCCTGAAAAAAAACCTCCCGCCGCTAACCTTTTTACTGCCCTCGGAAAAAAGTTTTACCATTGACCTGGCCTGCCGTTTGGACAAGCCCATGGCGCTTTTGGAAATGCTCGAAAAACTAAAAAACCAAACCGCCGAAAAAAACCAGCTGAACAATCTCATTTTGGCCCTGCTGTTCCTGGAAAAAAGAACGCTCCTTGATGCGCTGGAAGAACGTTTGGTCTTTCCAAGCTCTGAAGTTATAAAAATTTTAGACGGCAATTTCAGCTCAGCTTATATTTTTAACGCAAAAGAACCGGACCTGTCGTTGGCCAACCTGCTTTTTCTTTTGCACAGGGCCTTTCAATTCGGAAAAAGCACTTTTATCCTTCAAACGCTGGACCATTTAAAAAACCGCTCTTTTACCGAAGCTCCCGCCAAAGAGCTCAAAGCCTATGAGATCTGGGCTTTGCTTTGGGAAAAGCAGCTTAAAAAGGCTGAAGCCCTTTTCAAACTCTTTTCTGAAGAAGAGCGGGCTTCGGAAAAAAGCCCCCTTTTTCTTCCCTACGGCATCTATTTGGAAATGATCCAAGAAAGCAGGATCGCCAAAATGCATTTCACTGCAATCCTGGAAACCGCTTACCCGTCCCTTGGCGCCCTGTTCGGCGTTTTTGTCTATCAGTCCTTAAAACATCCTCCCGAGCTTTTACCTTATGAAAAAAGCGAGCTCGCAGCGCTTTTTAAAATTTATTCTCAATTAACGGGAAAGCTGCCGGCAGCTTTTTAAAGTCCGAAGCCGGATCGAGAAATTACCGGTTTTAGTCTTGTAAAACGGCGCCCTAAAGTTACAAGCTCCCTCAAAAAAGCACCACTGTTTCAAATACTTTTCGAGCGCCGCCTAAAACCAAAATTTTCTTTCACCCACTGAAGCATTTCATCATGACGGCAGGAGCGATAAAGCGTTACCAGATCAATAAAATCCAAGGAATAGCTTTCGAAAAGCCTTTGGGCCTTTGGCCGATCATTTAAAGTCAAAGCCAGACAAAAAGCTTCCTCTAATCCGGACGGCTCAAAGTCCAGCTGTGCCGCTAAAAGGCATTCAAAAACTTCGTCCAGGGAATTTTGAATGGAACACATTAAAATGGCCTGTCCGTTTTTTTTCCAGTCGATTCGCTCAAACGCAAAAAAGCTTTTTAAAAATTCTATGTTTTGGGTTTTGATCACCAATTCCAGAATCGAAAAGAAACTGGAGGCTTGGATGCGATTAACCCGGCCAGAAGTAAAAAACCATTTAAAAATTCTTTTCGCCCCGAATGTAGCCGCCTGATGAAAAAACCACTCTAAAGACAAAGCATCCGAAGCGGAAAAAAGCACCAAGAACGCTTCCAGGGCATCGGCTTCGATCGCCTTTTGGAAAATCCGCTGAGATTCTTCTTCGCTTAAACCATCTAAAAAACCACCGCTTTTCATAAGCTTCAGATTTTCATCATCGTTATGCGAGCAAGAAGCTAAAAGCTGCTGTTTTCGTTCCTCTAAAGAAAGGCCTTGCAAGTATTCTTCAGCCAAAACCGGACCTTTCAACTCCCGAAAATCCCTTTCAGAAAAAAACGGGCGCAAAACCCCCTCTTTTTTCTGCAACGACTCTTCTTGAAACGAGCGTTCAACAAACAGCCCGAAAGGAAACAGTGCTTCCACCTCTTTTGGCGAAAGCACCCGCGGCCCGTCTGTTTTTTCCAAAACAAATTCTGCACTCTTTGAAACAAAAGCCTGGCCTGTAACCGGTCCGGTCATAAAAAATTCCTGTTTTTTTTAAAAGAACAACACTTTAAAAAATAAAAAATATTTTAACAACCTAAAAAAAATACATTTTTAAAAGGCCGATAATTTAAAATAGGAACTGCCTTAAATCCCAAAAATCGCTGAAGACCAAACAAAGCCAATTTAAACAAGAAAATTAAAAACAGTTTTTTATTCCAAGGCCACTAAAAATGTCCGCTTTTCCTATTCCTGCCGCTTTTCTCTCTCCCCAGGAGCTTAGATCAGCCCTGCCGCTTTCCTTTTTACAGCGGGAATTTTTACAACAAACCCAAGAAGAAATAAAAAATATTTTTGAAAAAAAAGACCCGCGCATGCTTTTAATCGTCGGCCCCTGCTCCCTGCATGACGAAAAGGCCTTTTGGGAATATGCCGTTTGGCTGAAAAAACTCTCTTTAACGCTTAAACATTTTCTGCCCGTCATCCGCTGCTTTTATGAAAAGCCCCGGACTTATAACAGCTGGAAAGGCTTTCTTTCCGATCCTTTTTTAGATGGTTCGTTCCAAATGGAAACCGGCCTAAAAAAAACACGAAAGCTGATGCTGGACCTGATTGATCTCAAGCTGCCCCTGGCTTCCGAGCTGCTGAATCCCTTTTCCGTGCCTTATTTTCAAGACCTGATTTCCTACGGAACCATCGGGGCCAGAACCTGCGCTTCGCAAATCCACCGGCAGATCGCCTCTTTTGTTCCTTTTCCCATCGGCTTTAAAAACCCGCTTTCGGGAGATCTAGAAACGGCCCTTAACAGCGCTTTAACGGCCAGAGAAACCCAAGCTTTTCTTTATTTAGGCCAGGACGGCCGCATTACCCAAGTTAAAAGTCCAGGCAATCCCTGGGCCCACCTGGTCTTAAGAGGCTCCTGGAAAAGCCCCAATTATTCCCAGGCCCCGGCTCTTTCTTCCAGGCTTCAAGCCGAAGACCAGTTGCTGCCTTTAATTATCGATTGCGCCCATGGCAACAGCGGCAAAACCGCCGCCGGGCAAAAAGAGGCCTTCCGCTCCCTGATTTTAAAAACTAAAACCGAAGGAAGTTTTTTTTCCGGACTCATGCTAGAAAGTTTTTTAAAAACCGGCCGCCAGGCTTTCCGATCACCGCCCTCCCGCTATGGAGTTTCAATTACCGACCCCTGCCTGGGATGCGAAGAAACATCCGGACTGCTGTCCTGGGCGGAAAGCACCCTGTCCTCGGTTTCCTTATCAATGTCGATCAGATAAGTCCAAAGCTGGTGCTCCCAGTTCTCGACCATTTCCCCCTGGGGGGTGACGATCTGAATTTTATAAGTTAAAATCTTGCCGGGCCGCTGAAACCCGGGATTAGAAAAAAAGAAGCTTTTTGTGCCCCGGCTTTTTTCTAAAGAAAAAATTTCCAGTTTCTGGGTATTGTCCCAAAAACGCACCGTCAAAAACAACGAAAGTTTTTTCTCAAACAGATCAAAGGGAAAGTCCCAGCTGACAATAATCCTTTGGCCGGTGGGCGGCTTTTTCTGCCGGTAATCGGGGGTCTGAACATGCGAAGAAGCCAGATCGGAAGCATCGACTTTTTCCAAACGTACATAAAGATGGTTTTTATAGCAGGAAGACAAAAAAACCAACCCGGTCAAAAGAAAAAAAGAAAAAATACGCACCAGCGCTGCCCTTGCTTTTTTTTTAATCCGAGGTTATCATGCCTACAAAAATTAAAGCAAATGCCTGCTGCCATCTGTGTTATTTTCTCCTCCGAGCGCCAAAGCGTTCTTTTAATCAAGCGAAGGGACGTTCCGGTCTGGATCCTGCCCGGCGGCGGCATCGAGCCCTCCGATCCCAGCCCACAGGCAGCGGCGGCAAGAGAAACCGAAGAAGAAAGCGGCTACCGGATCGCCATCAAACGGCTGGTCGGCGAATATTTTCCCATTAACAGGCTGGCCGGGCACTCTTTTGTTTTTGAAGGAACGGTAATCTCCGGCTCCGCCCGAATCAATTCCGAAGCCAGCGCAGTTAAGTTTTTCAGCTTAAAAAACCTGCCGAAGATGCCACCGCCTTACCGAGAATGGATCGAAGAGGCCCTTTTAAACCGAAAAGAACCGATTAAAAGAAAGCTCAAGGAAGTCAACTACCTGGCTTTTTGCCAAAACCTTTTTCTCCACCCGCTGTTAATGGCCCGTTTTTTGCTTTCTAAAATTCATCTGACCATTAATTCCTCTGATTGACCAAGTAAAAACCCCTTTCTCTAGGAAGAAGGAACCGCTGCAGGCGTTCTTCAGAAACTTTTTCAGTTTTTTTTAAAAAGTTCCGTATCCCTCTTCAGACTTTATTTGCTTGAGGGGGCTTTCAAATTGTTCATAAACATGCAGCCGCCAATCTTTGATCCCCTTGCATAAAAAAAAGACGCCGCCTAAAAAAGAAAAGCCGCCCAGGCTCAAAGCGCTAATTTTTTTCGCCAGGCTGTCCTGCTCTTCGGAGGTAAAATAAACCGCCGCTCCGATAGCCCCGGAAAAACCGCAAAAAACCGCCGCCTGAAAAAAGAAAAGCCCTTTGCGGTAAAATTTAGCTTCCTCAGGGGGCCGAATTACAGCTCTTTCAAGATCTAAAGACATTTTTTTCTCAGTGTTTTTTTTACTTCAGCGCATTCACAGCACAAAAACCAGCTTCTTCCAGAAAAGATCATGAACCTTGCCCAACGGCCGCCGCGGTCCGATAAGTCTTAAGTCCAGCTAAACCAAAACCAATTTCAGGCTTCTAACAGCTTTTCAGACATAGGTCACACCAAACAAAATTAGCGGCTCCAGCTCTTTAAAGGGCCGGTTTAAAGCGCAAAACGACATAAGCCAGGCCTGCTCCGAAAAAAGCGGTCGCCAGCTGAACCAAACCAAAGATCGAACTAACCGCTAGCGCCTGCTCGGAAGAAAGATAAAAACTTAAAACATAGGCGGCGCCGCAAAGAAAAAGGCCTTTGGCCAGGGCAGCCAAAAGCGCTCTGACCAGATATTTTTGGTTCTGTAAAAAAGCAAAAAGCACTGCTAAAAGCAGGTTGCCGGCCATGATAAAAGGAACAAAGGGGGCAATAAAAAACGGCAAGAAGCCGACCGCCAAAGATATCAAAGACGGTATAAGGCCGATGATAATGGTCTGTTTCAATCCGAAGTACATAACGCTCAGAAACAAAAGCGCATTGATTAAAGTGCCGACCACCAGCTGGATTTTGAGCAGCGGCAAAACTATTCCCAAAACCAGAAACAAAGTAAAAACCAAACTTTTTTCTTTAACTTTAAATTTCGCGATTTGCATAAAACCTCTTGCCCCGCTGATTTATTTTTGTCCAAAGAATACCGCTTTAAAAACCTTTTGAAAAGTTTTTTTTTACTTTAATAAATTTTAAAGTCCAAGCAGAAAAAACCGAGCAGCCATGCATTCAAAAATTCCGAATAAAATCCCGGCTGAATAAACCGCCCTTTCCCCCCAAAAAAATATAAGAACTGAGAAAAGCGTTAAAAAAACCTTCCCTTCTACCAACGGCTATTTTTGGTTTTTTTTGATTGCTTCCCAAAAAAAAAGATTCCTGTTAATTTTTTTTTAGACTTAAGTTGTTCATTTCTCAAGCGTTTAAAATTTTTTTTAAAAAAAGCTGGCTAAAAAAAACAAAAAAATCCATATCTAGTAAGAAAGAAGGTTAATAGCCTACCACCGGTTGTATTAGACTCTCTTAATAAAAACTAAATAAAAAGGAGCCAAAGCCATGATCAAATCCCAACATAAAATTGAAAAAATCAAAAAAAGAAACGGCCAGACCGTGGTCTTTGATCCGAAAAAAATTACCCTGGCGATTACCAAAGCGGGAAAAGAAACCGGAGAATTCGATGAAAAAGCCTCCCGGACTTTGACTTTAAAGGTAATTCAGCTTTTGGAACAAACGGTTTTAGAAGAAATTCCTTCCGTCGAAGAAATACAAGATGTGGTAGAAGAGGTCCTGCTTTCCTCTTCTTTTAAAAAAACCGCCAAATCCTACATTATTTACCGCGACCAGCACGCCCGCTTAAGAGAAATCACCAACCAAGCCGGCGTCAACCTGGTCGACCAGTATTTAGACAAACTGGACTGGCAGGTTAAAGAAAACTCCAACATGTCCTATTCCCTGCAGGGCTTGCAAAACTATATTTCCTCTGAAACCAACAAAATCTACTGGCTGAACAAAATCTACAATTCAAAAATCAAAAAAGCCCATTTGGACGGCGATCTGCACCTGCATGATCTTGGCGTTTTGGCTTCCTACTGCGTCGGCTGGGACCTCAAAGACCTGTTAACGGTCGGTTTCAAGGGCGTTTCCGGAAAAATCCAAAGCAACCCGCCCAAACATTTTCGTACGGCCCTCGGCCAGATCGTAAACTTTTTTTATACTTTGCAAGGCGAAGCCGCCGGCGCCCAGGCCTTTTCTTCTTTGGACACCCTGCTCGCTCCTTTTATCCGCTATGATCGCCTGAACTACGCACAAATCAAGCAGGCCATGCAGGAATTTATTTTTAATATCAATGTCCCTACCCGGGTCGGCTTTCAGACCCCTTTCACCAACATCACGCTCGATCTTCTGCCGCCTTCCACCCTGGCAGAAACCTCTGTAATTATCGGCGGAAAGCCGCAAAAAGAAAAATACAAGGATTTCCAACCCGAGATGGACCTGTTCAACCAGGCCTTTTTGGAAGTGATGATCGAGGGCGATGCCAAAGGGCGGGTCTTTACCTTTCCGATCCCCACTTATAACATCACTAAAGACTTTGACTGGGACAATCCCAAGCATGACCTGCTTTGGAAAGTTACCGGCAAATACGGCATTCCCTATTTTGCCAATTTCATCAACTCCGAGCTTTCTCCTGAAGACGCCCGGTCCATGTGCTGCCGGCTGCGTTTGGATACCCGGCAGCTGGCCCATAAAGGCGGCGGCCTTTTCGGCGCCAACCCGCTTACCGGATCGATCGGCGTTGTGACCATCAACCTGCCGCGGCTCGGCTATTTGGCCAAAACCAAGGAAGAGTTTTTCCAGGGGCTTTCCGCTCTGATGGAGCTGGCCAAAGAAAGCCTGGAAGTCAAAAGAAAGGTAATCGAACGGCTGACCGAGGCCGGGCTTTATCCCTATTCCCGCTTCTATCTAAGGGACATTAAAGCGCGGCTGGGCAATTACTGGAAAAACCATTTTTCCACAATCGGCATTCTCGGCATGAATGAAGCCTGCTTAAACCTGCTCCAGGAAGATATCGCCTCGGAAAGGGGCCGGGCTTTTTCTTTGAAAGCTTTGGATTTTATGCGCAACCTTTTGCAAAAATTCCAGGCTGAGACCAAAAACAATTATAATCTGGAAGCGACTCCCGCCGAGGGCACCTGCTTCAGACTGGCGCTTTTAGACAAGAAAAAATATCCGGAAATTGTGACAGCCAACGAAGAGAACTTTACAAAAGGCGGCCAGCCCTTTTATACTAATTCATCGCTTTTACCGGTTAATCATACCGACGATCTTTTTGCCGCCCTCGAGCACCAGGACGAGCTGCAAAAAAAATATACAGGAGGAACCGTTTTACACGCCTATATCGGTGAAAAAATGCCGGAAAGCACGAATGTGAAAAACCTGATCAAAAAAACCTTTAGCCGCTTTTCTTTGCCCTACATTTCGCTAACGCCGACTTTTAGCATCTGCCCCGAGCACGGCTATCTTTCCGGTGAAAATCCGCTATGTCCTGTTTGCGCCAAAGAATGCGAAGTTTATTCCCGGGTTACCGGCTATCTGCGCCCCGTCCAGCAGTGGAACGCCGGCAAACAGGCAGAATTTAACTTAAGAAAAACCTATAACCTGGTTCCTAAAACCGAAACGGCCGCAGTATGCTGATCGGAGGAATACAAAAACTTTCTTTAACCGATTATCCGGGCAAACTGGCGGCCATTATTTTTGTCCAGGGCTGTCCTCTGCGCTGCCAGTTTTGCCATAATCCCTCTTTGGTACTGCCCCCGCTTTATTCCACCCTGATTCCTTTTGAAGAAATCCTGCATTTTTTAACGCAAAGAAAAAACGATCTGGAAGGGGTGGTTATCTCCGGCGGCGAGCCAACATCCCAAAATGATCTTTTTGAAGCTGTAAGCCAAATTAAAGCTTTGGGCTATGCCGTCAAGCTTGATACAGCCGGAACTAATCCGGCATCTGTTGAAAAGCTTCTAAAAGCCCGGCTTATCGATTACATTGCCATGGACATTAAGGCCCCTTTGGAAAAATATGAAGCAGTTGTCAAGACCAAGGTTGATCCGGCCATAATTTTACAAAGCATCCGGCTGATTTTACAAGCGCCGGTTGCCAAAGAATTCCGCACAACCCTGGTTCAAGGCCTCCATGAAAAAGAAGATGTTTTAGAAATGGTCCGCTTAATTAAGGGAGAGACTCTCTATGTTTTACAAAAATTTGTTAACCAAGCCCCTTTAAATCCCTTTTTTAAAAGCAAAACCACATTCGATGACGAAACGCTTTTCAGTTTACAAAAAGAGGCTGAAAAATACGTAACGGCCTGTCTGATCAAATAGGCCGCCCGCCGCCTTAAAAAAAAGCCCTTTTTTGAATTCCCTTCAACCAATCGAACCCAAGCCGTTTTTTTAACAGTTTTTAAGAGTTGCTTTATTTTTAAAGTTTTTACTTGTTCTATTTTTAAACTTACTTCATAATTAAACCTTTAAAATTTATTACAAAAAACAATCAGCTTTATGTCCGAAATTGAACTTTTATCTCCAGCCGGCTCTTTTGCCGCCCTTCAGGCTGCCATCGACGCCGGGGCCGACAGCATCTATTTTGGTTTGGAAGAACTCAACATGCGCGCTTTATCCGGCCATAATTTTAAACTCGCGGATTTACCTGAAATTGCTTCCCGGTGCCACGAAAAAAACCTTAAAAGCTACCTGGCCCTCAACACCCTTCTTTACGATACAGACCTGCCTTTGATGCGCCAAATCTGCCAAAAGGCCAAAGAAGCCCAGATCGACGCCGTCATTGCCAGCGACATGGCAGCCTTGGAATATCTTCAAGCCATCGGCCAGCCGGCCCACCTTTCCACCCAGCTCAATGTGGGCAATCTGGAAGCTTTAAAGTTTTTCGCCAAATACGCCGAAACTATTGTTCTGGCCCGCGAACTGACCTTAGAGCAGGTCTGCTATCTGGCCCGGAAAATCGAACAGGAAAAAATAACCGGCCCTTCCGGAAAAAGGCTCAAATTGGAAGTTTTTATCCATGGAGCCCTTTGCGTCGCCATTTCCGGCAAATGCCAAATGAGCCTGGCCCTTTACAACAAGTCGGCCAACCGCGGAGAATGCCTGCAGCCCTGCCGAAGAAAATACCAGGTCCAGGACCTGGAAACCGGCCGGGAGCTCGTAGTCGACAACCAATACATTATGTCGCCCAAAGATCTTTCGACGGTCAGCGTTTTAGACCAAATTGTCGAGAGCGGAGTTTCCGTTTTAAAGATCGAGGGCCGTTCCCGCTCTCCTGAATATGTCTTTAAAACCACCAAAACCTATCGGGAAGCCCTCAGAAGCCTCAAGGAAGGAACTTATCACAACGCCAAGATCCAAATCTGGCAGGAAGAGCTGAAAAGCGTTTATAACCGCGGTTTTTGGGAAGGAGGCTACTATCTAGGCCAGCCTTTGGGCGAATGGGCTGCTTCCGCCGGTTCAAAAACCCCCCAAAAGCGCACTTATCTGGGCAAGGCATTAAAATACTTTCCCAAAATCCAAGTGGCCGAATTTCTTCTGGAAGCGCGAAAAATCAGCCTTAACGACCGAATCCTTATCATCGGGCCTAAAACCGGCTTGATCGAACTGCAGGTGGGCTCTTTGCACACCAACGGACCAGTTTCAAGCGCCGTCCGGGGCGAAACCATCGGTCTTTTTATCGGAAAAAAAATCTATCCCGGCGACCAGCTTTATCTAATCGAAAACCGCAGCTAAACCCATGCCCCGTTGCAGAAAAAAAAACTCCAGCGGACTTAAAAACGGGCGACGGAAAATTGATCTGATCGACCAACAGCTGATTTACCTTTTAAACCAAAGAAAAAAAATCGCCCTGCAGCTGCTTTTTTACAAAAAAAAGCTCCGTGATCCCAAGCGGGAAAAGCAGATCCTCCAAAAAGCCGGCTCCCCCTACCTAAAAACCATCTTTCAGGAAATTCTTAAAAGCACTAAAAAAGCACAGCGTTTAAAAAGGGCTAAAAAGCTCAAAAAACTTTAATATTAAACTTTCTCCGGCAAAACTACTCAAGCCGGTTTAAAGACAAAAAACCGCGAAAAGCCGAAAACAGCTATTCGTTTAAAAAATTTTTAATTTCCGCAGCCGCTGCTTTTAAGCTTTGAGAAGAAAAGATGTGGTAGCCGCCGGCAATCATTTTATAGCTTAAACAAGACAGCTTTCTTTCGTAAACTGCCCGTTCTTGAAGATTGACAATCTGGTCGCGGTCTCCCTGTAAAATCAAAACCGGCATTTTCAAATGGGCCAAATAGCTCTCGGCCCCGGAACTGGTCGCAGCCTCTTCCAGCATTTTTTGCGCCTGCTTGTTGCCGGCCTTGGTTTTTTTCAAAAGATAGTTTTTAACAGCGGCCGGATAAGCGGGAAGAGCCCCGTTCAAACAAAGCAAAAGCTCGTCGAGCTGCAACACCGTCCTAGGAGAAAAGCGCTGTTTGTTTTTCTCCACCATTTCCCTTAAAGCCGGCTCGGTTTTGGGCCGCAGGGCCACCGGATTAATCAAAATCACTTTTTTAATTTTGTCCGGATGGCGAAAAGCGTATTCCATAACAAAACCGGCGCCGAGAGAAGTGCCGATCAAAACACAGGAATCGATTTTTTTCGCTTCCATAAACTCATTTAAAGCATCGGCGATCGAAAGCAGATCGAAATGGACCGCCCCCTTCGCCAGGGTTTCTCCATGCCCCGGCAGATCCAAAGCAACATAATGGTAGCCTTCACCCAGCTTACGGATATAATTTTTCCAATAGCGCTTATCGCTGCGGAAGCCATGCACCAAAAGCAGGGTTTCGCCCCGGCCTTTTTCCACATAGCAGAAGCGGTAATTGGAAGTGCTTAAGTGTTTTTTGCTCAGATGGGCCTTCAGCCAGCCGGCTTCTTCATAAAAGCGGTCTACGAAAAGGGGGTATTTCCAGTATACTGAGAAAGCAAACACCAAAAAGAAAAAAAAAGCCGAAAGCCAAGAAAAAAATTGACGTTTGGAAAAAGTCATAAAAGCCCTAAACGCAAAAACTTTTTTTAAAATAATAGCCGAAAGCCAATGGAAAAGCAACTACAGCCTTATTTCAGCTACCGGGCCTATATGCAGAAGCTCTTTTCCCAAAGGGTTTATAAAATTTCCATCGACGGCGGCTTCAGCTGTCCCAACCGCGACGGCACCAAAAGCTACCAAGGCTGTATCTTCTGCGATGCTCAGGGTTCTTCTTCTAAGACCAACCCCCAAAACACTCCGATCAAAGCACAGGTCTTAAAAAACCTGAAAATCCGCCAAAGCCGCTATAAAGCTAAAAAGTTCATTGCCTATTTCCAGTCGTTTACCAACACCTACGCCCCTCTGGAAGTGCTCAAAAAACGCTATGACGAAGCGGTTTTCGCCCATCCGGACATTATCGGCCTCAGCATTGCCACCCGGCCCGATTCGATCGATGAAGAAAAAATCAAACTGATCGCTTCCTATAAAGAAAAGCTGCCCTTCGTCTCCTTGGAATATGGCCTGCAGACCATCCACGAAAAAACCCTCCAGCTGATCAACCGCCAGGAACATTTCAGCGATTTTTTAAAGGCCCTGGAGCTGGCCCGCAAATACCAGATCCATCCTGTCGCTCATGTGATCTTAAACCTTCCCGGAGAAGGCCGAAAAGAAATGCTGGAAACCGCCGAAGCGCTCAGGGCTTTAAAAATCGAGGGTTTGAAAATCCACCTGCTGGCCGCTTTAAAAAATACCGCCCTGGAACAGCTTTTTATAGAAGGCAAGTGGCAGGGACTGTCTTTTCAGGACTCTGTCAGCCTTTGCTGTGATTTTTTGGAAAGGATCCCCAAAGCCACGGTCATCCACAGAGTCTCATCGCAAAATGGCCACCATCAGGACCTCGTCCACCCACTTTGGATGAAAGAAAAAAAAGAACCTTTTATGGAAGCACTCAAAGCGGAATTTTTCCGCCGTCAAAGCTATCAGGGCAGCTAGTTTTAAACATGAAAACGGGATTAAATGTTAAGGCCTAAAACAAGTTCGCCGCATTAAGCGGTTATTTCCAATTTGCCGCCGCTTGGCAAACAAAATCCGTCAGCCTCTTCGACAAAAGACAAACCCGCGGATGCAACAGACTGAAAAAAGGGCGTTTTCAAAGCCTCTTCCGCCGACAGTCTGTTTTTATAACAGACAAGCCGGCCGATCAAATCGGCAAACAGCTCCGCCAGCTCCACATTATCGCCAATAGCAAAGGCTTTTTGCCTGATTAATTCTTTCAAACTCTGGCTTTGGGGATAGCTCACATACGGCACCCAATTGACCCGGCCATCTTCCAAAAAGCCCTGCTCCTGAAAAAACCAGGAAAATCTTTTCGCATCCGCTGCCAAAAAACCTTCCAGATCTTCCATCCGACCCAAAAGCGCCATGATCTGTGCCATAAGATCCCGAAAAGTTTCCAGGTTTTCATAACGCTCGGGATACTTGTCAAAAGGTTTGGGCGCAAAAAGAGGCTTTTTAAGATAAAGCTCCGCAAGCATACAGCCCAAACTCCACATATCGATCTCCGGACCATATGCACAGTGCCCCCTTGAGCCTTGGCCAAAAAAGATTTCAAAGGCTCGGTAGCAGATGGTTGAAACCATATCATCCCTTTTTTCTCCCAGAAAAAAGGCATTGCCAAAATCAATCAGGGTGACTATTTCGTTGAATTCGCTATAGATTACATTTTCCGGCTTCACATCGCCGTGCACAACCCGCGCTCGATGCAGGGCCTGGAAAGTCAAAAATAAATTTGCGGCAATATTTTGGATGTCTGCTAAATGCAGTGAATCTTTTCTTCGATAAAATGAAAATAAATTTTCTCCGGTCAAATATTCGAAAACAAAAAACCAGTCTTTCGCTTCCGCTTTTACTTCTGCGTCAAAAAGCTGGACCACATTGGGAATCATCTCTGTTTGCACTAATTCTAAAAAGTCTTTTTCCTTTAAAACCCTTTGATGAAGATGAACGTTAAAACGCGCGCCTTTTTTTATGATTTTAATCGCCACGCATTTTCGGTCCGGGCCTTGGCCTAAATAAACTTCTCCGAAGGCGCCGGCTCCAAGTTTTTCAATGAGCCGGTATTCTTTTCCCGCTTTTTCACCTTTTTTGGGGCTGATAAAAAGCGTCGGAACGCCCCAGGATAACGCAGCTGCCGATCCACCCGGGCCTTCTGGGAACATTTTCGAACCTTCGATCGATCTTCCTAAATCCAAAGCTATCCTTCTCTTTTCCGGCGCCATTTTTCCCAAAGCCTTGCTTGAGCCGGCGCCTGTTGCTTCCCGGTCTGTGGCATGGGCAAAACAAAAGGGTTCTGCAGCCCCGGCAGCAGCTGCCGGCACCCTTGGTTCCTCTCTTAGAGCTGAGCGCTTAGGCTGGCCCATTCTGGCAAAAACCTCTCTTGCAGTTAAAGCCACCTTGGCTTTTCCATCTGCTTTCGATTCAACCCTTCTGGATTCATCCGGCCTGGGTTCAACCACTCTGAAAAAAGCCGAACCTTCTCCCGAATGCTGAAAAGGCAAAGAAGGTTCAATTTTATAGGGAACTAAATAGACGGGTACCACTCTCGGAGTAAAGCCCATTTTTATTACCTTTTTTATTAAAAATGTCGATCAATAATACCATTTATTTTACTTTTTTACAATTTTTAAAATAAATTATAGAAAACTTAAAAAAAATAACATAATTAGCTTTTTATTAGCCGTTTAAACCCAAAAACCACTCATGCTAAAAATTAGTGAATAATAAAAGAGTGACAGATATATTATCAGAAAACTCAATTTAAAAAGGATTTTTTTCTATGTTTGAGATGTTCACTCCTTTGCACTTTTTAATCTTTTCCGGCCTTGCGGCAATTGCCTTTGGGATCTATTTGATCTACTTTGTGCTTTCCGCCAGTTCCGGCACGAAAGAGATGCAAAAAATCGCCGGCGCCATCCAGATCGGCGCCAATGCCTATATGAAACGGCAGTACAATGTCATCGCTTTAGTCGGCATTGTCATTTTTCTTTTTTTAACTTTCACCCTCGGGCCTTTTGTCGGCGTCGGCTTTTTAATCGGGGCCGTCCTTTCCGGAGCAGCCGGCTTTATCGGCATGAGCATTTCAGTCCGCGGCAACATCCGTACGGCTGAAGCGGCCAAAACCTCGCTCGCTTCCGGTCTGAACATGGCCTTTAAGTCCGGCGCAATCACCGGCTTTCTTGTTGTCGGCCTGGCGCTTTTGGGCATCACCCTTTACTACATGGTTTTAAACCATCTGGGCCTGCCTTTGAAAAAAAACCTCGAAGCCCTGGTCGCCCTTAGCTTCGGCGCTTCTTTGATTTCCATTTTCGCCAGGCTCGGCGGCGGCATCTTCACCAAAGGCGCCGATGTCGGCGCAGACCTGGTCGGCAAGATCGAAGCCAATATTCCCGAAGACGACCCCCGCAATCCGGCCGTAATTGCCGACAATGTCGGCGATAACGTCGGCGACTGCGCCGGCATGGCTGCCGATCTTTTCGAGACCTATGTGGTCACTTTGGTCGGCTCGATGCTTCTGGGCGCCATCTTCTTCAACGGGATCACACAAACCGCCTTTATCCTCCTGCCCTTGATGATCGGCGCCGTCTGCATCTTTGCTTCTATTCTGGGTACTTTTTTTGTCCGGCTGGCCAAACACAAAAAAAACATTATGGGAGCCCTTTACAAGGGCTTTATCGCCACCGGCATTTTCTCAGCCTTTTTAATTGGCCTGGTCATTCACAAGATGGTAGGCTTCAAGGGCGAAAGGGTGCAGATCGACCAGATCTCGTTCAACGGCCTCAACTTGTTTATCGCCGCCATGACCGGACTAATCGTCACCGGCTGCTTAATGTG
>JBAZHS010000006.1:0-18575 GCA_041652275.1 Parachlamydiales bacterium | reverse complement strand
GCGGTAGACTTTTTCCGGATCATAGCCCTGTTTATCTGATTTGTTAATGGCAACCACAATAGGCACTTTGGCGGCTTTGGCCTGGTTTAAAGCTTCCATGGTCTGTTCGCGCATGCCCTCGTCGCCGGCAACAACTAAAACAACAATGTCGGTAACATTGGCTCCCCGTTCGCGCATTTCCGAAAAAGCTTCGTGGCCAGGCGTATCCAGAATGGTAATCAGGCCGAAGGGGGTTTTGGCCATAAAAGCGCCGATGTGCTGGGTAATGGCACCGGCTTCCTGGGCGGCAATATTGGATTTGCGGATGGCATCGATCAAAGAAGTTTTACCGTGGTCGACATGGCCCATGAAAGTAACAATCGGCGGACGGAGCTGAAGCAGGTTTGGATCAAAGCTGGCGATCTCTTCTTTTACGGATTTACCGGTAATTTTGAGCCTTTCTTCTTCAGAGCGGTCGACGGTGATCTCGCAGCCGAAATCATGGCCGAGCAGCTGAACGGTTGTTTCATCAGTTAAAAAGTCGTTTAAAGTGATCACAACGCCTTGTAAAAAGAGCTTGGAGATCAGTTCTGAGGCTTTCAGCTTCATGCTGGTCGCCAGATCTTTGATGGTAATCGGCAGTTTGACGCTTAAAGTCTTGGGCCGGTCGGGAAGTTCTTCTTTCTTTTCAAAGCGAAAAGCTTTGTGGGCGCGCCGTTTGCGCCATCTTTCTTCTTCCAAAGCACGCAGGCCCATCCGGTCGCGGGAGTCAAAGGCCCGGTAGCTTTCCACTTTTTTTGTTTTCAGGTCTTTAAAACTGGGTTTTTTTTCTTCGGCCGCAGGAAGTTCTTTTTTGGGTTTGATGAAAAGGGCGGCCTTTTCTTCTTTTTTCGGAGTTGGAAGGGGGGCTTCCTTGGTGGCAAGCGGGGTTTTGACGGGCTGGTCTAAAGGCAAAACCGCAGTTTGGGCTTGGGGGGCGAGAGGCTCGGGAGCTTTTGTCTCTTGAAGAAGGGGTTCTTGGGGCGCAGTTTTTTCCGTCTTTTCTTCTTGGGGAGGCTCAACTTTTTCTTCCGGAGGCGGAGCCATTTCAGCAGCTGTCAGGATGCGCACCTTTTTCTTTTTGGGCGGCTCTTCTTCCAGCTCAAGCTCTTTTTTGGCCGTGGTTTTTTTAGCCAGCTTGCCTGTCGTTTTAATCTTTTTTAAGTTTAAAGCGGCGGCCAGCTGGGTGTTTTTAATATTGATTTTTAAGTTTTTAGCCAAAGTTAGCTGCCTCGTTTTTCTAAGATCTTTTCTGCCAGGTCCAGATAGTTGACACCGGGAGCGGCTGTGGTAATGTCTAAAGCTTTAGCGCTGGCAATCTGGCGGATGGTTTCAAAACCGGCGCTTTTCAAACTTTCGATCAGGAGCTTGGAAAGGTCTAAAACATTGACGCTTTGGTCAAGCAGGGGGTCGGAGGAATCGGCCAGCTCGGCCATATAGACGGCAATCAGTTTCTGGTATTCGGTCATTTTTTTGACTTTCAGCTCTTTGTCGATCAGCTTGGCAGTCAGACGGATGTTCATGCCTTTTTTGCCCAAAACCGTCGGATAATCTTCATCGCTGACAATGATCGAAAGAATTTCGGGCTCTTCTTTTAAGCGCAGAATGGTTGCCGGCGAAAGGGCGTTTTTTAAAAGGGAGATTCTGTCTTCGGAAAAAGGGATCACATCGATTTTTTCGCCGTTCAGTTCGCGGATAATATTTTTAATCCGGGTGCCTTTGACGCCGACGCAGGTGCCGACAGGGTCGACTTTAGGATCAGAGGATTTAACGGCCATTTTGGTCCTGTAGCCGGCTTCGCGGACAATTTTTTCAATCGAAATGGTGCTGTCGGAGAGTTCCGGCACTTCCTGGGTAAAAAGCGCACTGACAAACTCGGGGTGGGCGCGGCTTAAAATTACTTCTGCTCCGCCGTTTTCCGTGTCGTGGACTTCTAAAAGCAGGGCTCCGACCTTTTCGCCGATGTGGTGCTTTTCCGTTTCCGGATAATTTCTCTCCGGCAAAATAGCTTCCACTTTGCCCATGTCGACAACCATGGTCCGACCCCTTAAAAAACGCTTGACGGTGCCGGAAATAATTTCGCCGACCCGGTGGCGGTACTCTTCATAAATGACGTCGCGCTCGGCTCCGCGGAGCTTTTGGGAAATAACCTGGCGGGCGGTTTGGGCGGCAATCCGGCCGAAATCTTCCGGCATAATGCTGATTTCCAGCCTTTGCCCGATTTCAGCGTCTTCAGTTAGCTTTAAAGCTTCTGTTAAAGAGATCTCTTCCTGGGGGTCGTCGACTTCTTCGACGACGGTTTTTTGGCAGGTGATGTCAATTTCGCCGGTTTTGGGATCAATGTTCACATTGGCGTTATCGACTTCCTGCACGCTTTTTTTGGCGGCCATTTTCAGGGCTTCTTCCAAAGCTTTAATGACGATTTCCCGCTTAATGCCTTTTTCTCTTTCGAGATATTCAAAAATAGCAATTAAGTCTTTATTCATCGGAAGATGCCTTTCTTGTTGAGTGGTTTAAATGGTTTTAGGTGTTTTCCTGCGAGTGGCTTTCAGCTTTGGCGCCAGCCTGTTTTTTACGGCGTTTGGGAGCCTCTTCCACGACAATGTCATCATAAATTTTCTGATCCTGGCCGGAGCATTCTTTTAAAGAGAGGGCGATTTTTTTATGCTGGCTGTCGACCTTGATGACTTTGGCTTTAATTTCATCGCCGACCGAGACCACTTCTTCGATTTTGCCGAAAGGCTGGTCAGAGAGTTCGGTAACATGAATCAAAGCTTCAATGCCGTTTTCCAGCTGCACAAAAATGCCAAAGGCGTAAATTTTGGTTACGGTGCCTTTGACAAGAGAGCCGACCGGCAGGATTTTTTCAATGGAGTCCCAGGGATTGGAAGTCAGCTGCTTGACGCCCAGGGTGATCTTTTTGCTGGCCTTGTCGACGGAAAGAATGATGGCTTCGACTTTGTCGCCCTTTTTCAAAAGCTCGGAGGGGTGCGAAACACGCTTGTTCCAGCTTAGATCGGAAATATGGATCAATCCGTCAACGCCGGGCTCAATTTCAACAAAAGCGCCCCAGTTAGTCAGGCTTTTGATCTCTACATTGACCGAAGCTCCCGAAGGGTATTTTCTTTCCACATCGTCCCAGGGATTATGCTCGGTTTGCTTGATGGAAAGCGAGATCTTGCCTTCTTCTTTTTGAACGGAAAGCACAACCGCTTCCACTTCTTCGCCGATGGCGACCATTTCACTGGGATCGGTAACTTCCCTTGTCCAGGACATTTCAGAGACGTGGATCAGCCCTTCGATGCCGGGTTCGATTTCAATGAAGGCTCCGTAGGAAAAGAGGTTGACGATCTTACCTTTAATATGTGTGCCGGGCGGATATTTTCTTTCGATTTCTTCCCAGGGATTATTTTCTTTTTGCTTTAAGCCTAAAGCTACCCGTCCCTTTTCTTTGTCGATATTCAGGATCATCACTTCCAGCTCTTGGCCCAAACGGACCATTTCGGAAGGATGGCGGATCCGCTTCCAGGTCATGTCGGTAATGTGGAGCAGTCCATCGATACCGTCGAGATCAAGGAAGACGCCGAAATCAGTAATGTTTTTGACGGTTCCCCTGAGTAGGTCGCCGACTTTGATATTTTCTAAAAGCTCGGATTTTTTAGAGGCTCTTTCCTCTTCGAGAAGTTCCCTTCTGGAGACGACGATGTTCTTGCGCTCGATATTGATTTTCAGGATCTTGAAGTCCATGGTCTTATTTAAAAGATCGTCCAGGTTTTTGATTCTTTTCGTGTCAACCTGCGAGCCGGGAAGGAAGGCTTCCATGCCGATGTCGACAATCAGGCCGCCTTTGACCTTGCGGATAACCTTGCCTTTGACGACCGAGCCTTCATGGCAGTTGTGGACAATATATTCCCACTGGCGGAGCCTTTCGGCTTTTTCCTTGGAAAGGACGATCTGTCCGTCGGAGCCTTCGGTTTTATCCAAAAGAACTTCAACCATATTGTTTAAAATGAGCTCTTCGGGATTGGAAAATTCTGCAATCGGCACTAAACCCTCGGACTTTAAGCCGACATCGACAACCGCATATTCTTTGTTGATTTCGACAATGCGGCCTTTTAGGATTTGGCCTACGACCATGAGGGAAAGGGCGCTGCGGGGGGCATCTTCTTTGCCGTCCAAAAGAGATTTGAAGCTTTGTAAATCTTCTTCTTTAAATTCAACGTCATCTAGAATGTTATCGTTTTTCCAAAGGTTCATTTAAACGGAACTCCTTTTATTTAAGGTTCAAGGAAGAAGTCTAGCAAGGCAATCCAATTAAAGCAATCCCAAACTCCAGACCCGTCCAGCGCAAAAGAAAAAAACAATTCGGCTTTTTCTTTGGTTTTTTTTAACCGCGCAGGAAATTGTTTCTTTTTTATATATAATTTTTTATTTTAGGAAAAGAGTTATGTATGTTGCTTTTAATAAAAAAAGCTTTTACCCGGGTTTTCGGCTTGGAGAACGGGTGGTTTGGAAGCGGCCCCTGTGAGGGCCTGGCCGGGGCTTGGCAACGGCCGGAAGTAAAATTTTTTTTAAAACTTTTTTTAAACAATTCGGCTCCGGATAAAAAACTGGCCGGCAAACCGGATGGCCGGACAAGCTTTTGGAAAGCGCAGTTAGAAAGGCGGTCAAAGCGGCGGCTTTTACCGGGTGGCTTATGGTAGAGATCGAGCTTTTTTTAGTTGAAGAGCTGTATTTGGAAAAAGTCAAGACCCTTTTACGGGGGATGCTGGGCGATTTTTTTTTAGAAAACAATTTAGAGAAGCTGAAACATTTTTTAGAAGAGTCCCTGCCCCTGGTCAAAAATTCGGATTTACGACTGGAGTCCAACCAAACGACTTTGAACTTAATTCTGCTTTGCAAAAAACGGGAAGGGGCGGGAACCTTTTTTTATGATCTGACTTCCCGCTGGCTGATGCCCGGCAAAAAACGGGGGGCTAAACTTTTTTTTATTGCCGATTTCCGGTTTAAATTTTTCGAGGAAGAATTTACGTTGGCGGAAGTGGTTTTGCCCTTGGAAAGCCGCCAGGAAAAAGAGGAGGCCCTAAAAAATCTGAGGGTGATTTTAACGGAAATTAAGCTGGGAGTGGCCTCGGATTTCCACGCCAGCCGGATTTTGCAGTTCAAGGGGCTGCCCTACGACCGTAAAACCACCCTGATCCAGGAAAAGATTGCTTCTTTGATCCAGAGCCATTCCAAGGATTTCGGCAAATCGATCCTTTCGCACATGCAGCATTTTTTAGTAACCTGCTCGGAAGAATTTAAGACTCAGCGCGACTACCACCACATTAGCCGGATTATTTCGGTGCTTTTTTTCATGCAGGGGCTATTGAAGCAAAAACTGGCGGCTGAGCCGGAGAGGCGCCATATCCTGGTTAAATTTCTTAAGACTAAAGTGCTGCTCGGCGAGAGTGTCAAAGAAGTTTTAGGGGTGATTGTCGGTTTGAATTTTTTAAAGGAGCATGAGGTTTTTGAAAAAAAACATTTGATCAGCGCCTTAAAGGAATATGTGCCGTTGGCTTTGGATGTGCCCAGTTCGTATTTTTTGGAAAAAGATGCGGAAATGCCGATCCAGACCCTTTATCTGGAAATTGAAAAAGAGAACGGGCTGGACTTTACTTCGGAAGAGGTGAACCTTCTGCGCTTAAAGCTCTCCGAGCAGCTCAAAGGGCACATCGAGCTTTTGCAGCAGAAGGTCTTTATGCCGCGCAATGAAGAGGAGATCGTGCGCTCGATCGTTGCGCTTTCGCGCCAGCTGAAATATGTGCAGGACCTGCCGCAGGTCGTGATTTCATTTGATGAGCAGATCGGATCCGAGCTCTGCTTCAACATTGTACTTTTAAGGGTCTTAAGGCTGAAAGCTCCAACCATTTTAGAGCTTTTCGGCTCCCAGGAGGGGGGGCTTAAGTTCGTTTTAGACCGGGTTAAAAAAGTCGGCGTGATCAGAAGGAAATATTTGAAAGAGGCGAACGTTTTCCGCCTGTTTTTAAAAACCGAGCACTTTTTACGGCCGGACCATTCGGTGGATCTGAACCGGGCCCGCCTGGCGGTTATGGAATATTTAAACCGGGTGCTTGGAGAAGTGCGCGATTATAACGGCGGTTTGATCTATAAGCAAAACGAAGCTTACCAGAATTTGGTTGGCGCTCTTGGCGAAATGGAAAAGAAAAACCTGTTTCTTTTGGAAAAATTCTTTTTTGCCATCCGGCCCTCGGAGATGGCCGCGACGGTGGCGACGGCGGTTTTAAAAAGCCTGTTTTTTATGTTTTTGAATGCGATCAAAAGGGAAGAGGCCCGGATTAAAAAGCATAGCGATTATTTGTTTAAAAAAGAAAAAAATGCCTTGTATTTGATTTTGCCCTGCTATGATTTTAATTTGAAAAAAGCTTTAAAGGAAAAGATTGCCTTGAGCTTTCTTTCCAGCCTGCTTTCCTTTGAGCTGGCCTATAATGAAATTACTTATTTGGGCTTTATTCTCTTTTCCGATGATGAAATTAAAACCGGGAGTTTTTTAAAATTAGTGCAAGGAGCCTTGACTTTTGAGCTGGCCAGCGGTTAAATTTAGCTTTTTTCATAAGGATGCACAATGGTTAAAATTCAGGTTTACCCGTCCCTTTTGTCGGTTGATTTTGCTTATTTGGCTGACCAGCTGGCCCTTTTAAAGGCTGCCGGCGCGGACGGCCTGCACCTTGATATCATGGACGGTCATTTTGTGCCGAATTTAAGCTTTGGTCCGGATGTGGTAGCGGCAATCAACCGTTCCAGCGATTTGTTTTTGGATGTGCATCTGATGCTTTACAATCCTTATGATTACATAGAGCGCTTTATTGAGGCTGGGGCTGATCTGGTTTCCTTTCATTTCGAAGCAACGGAAGATGTGGAAGAGACATTAAAATATATCCGTCTTTGCAACCGCAAGGCCCTTTTGGCCTTTAATCCCGAAACCTCTTTGGAGCTGATGCCGAAGTTTATGGATTTGGCCGACGGTTTTTTGTTTATGACGGTTAAGCCCGGTTTTGCCGGACAGAAATTCCAGAGCTCTGTTTTAGAAAAGGTCCGCTATATTAATCATTTGAAAATCAAACATAAAAAAACTGATTTTATCATTCAGGTGGACGGCGGCCTGGATCCTGAACGGGCCAAAGAGTGCGTCAGGGCTGGAGCAGACATTATAGTTTCCGGCTCCTATCTTTTTTCCGCCCCCTCTTTAAAAGAGGGAATGCAAAGCTTGAAAAATGCCGGTTTATAAGGCTTCGGAGCGGCTAGCTTTCTGTGTCTTAAGGGTCCGGTTTGAAAAAAGCCAAAGGGAAATTTGAAATGCGAAGAAAACGCGTGGTTGTCATCGGCGGCGGCACCGGCAATTTTGCCGTCTTGCAGGGCCTGAAAAGCTATGATCTGGACCTAACGGCGGTGGTTTCGATGGCCGATAGCGGCGGTTCGACCGGCATTTTACGCGACGAGCTGGGAGTCTTGCCGCCGGGCGATGTCCGGCAATGCCTGGTCGCCCTTTCCAACTCGTCTTGTCTGATGCGTTCTTTAATGAACTACCGTTTTGAAAATGGCGGGCTGGAAGGTCACAGTTTTGGCAACCTGCTGCTTTCCGCCCTGGAAAAAGTCACCGGCAGTTTTGAAAAAGCGGTTGAAGAAGTAGGTAAGATTTTGGTGATTCGGGGCAAGGTTTTGCCGGTGACCACCAACCAGGTCCATCTGAAAATGCTTTTGAACAACCGCCAGCTTTTGGAAGGCGAGAGCACGATTTATTTGTCCCAGCAGATCGACCAGGGGTATAAAAGTATTTTTTTAGAGCCTTATCCGACGGTCAATCCCAAAGTGATCGAAGAGATCAGGCAAGCTGATTTGATCGTGATCGGCCCCGGCGGGATTTACACTTCGATTATTCCCAATTTGCTGGTGGAAAAAGTCGGCCGCTCGATTTGCGAGAGCCGGGCTAAAAAGGCTTTGGTGGTGAACTTGATGAATAAAAAGGGCCAGACGACCGGGTTTAAGGTCTCGCACAATTTGAAAGAGGTTACCAGGTTTTTGGGTTCTGATGTTTTCAACTATATTTTAGTGAACAACCGCCGGCCTCCGAAAGAGCTTTTGGCCGCTTACTCCGAAGAGGGAGGTTTTGTGGAAAACGATTTAAAAGAAGAACGGGTCATTTTGTCTGATTTTCTGGGGCCGCTGGGCCAAAGGCTGAAGGTTGATTTAATCAAACGCAATTTAATTCGCCATGACTCCGATAAATTGGCAAGGGAGCTGATTAAAATTGTTAATCATCTTTGATCTGGACGATACTCTGGTCGACACTTCCGGATCGATCACTTCGGTGAAGCTGGAAAGGGCTTTGCAGAGGGTTTGTCAGGCTGGTTTAAATTTAAATTTAAAATTGCCGGATCCTTTAAAAGAACTTTTAAACATTAATCTTGAAAGTTTTTCGGCCAACGAGGCCCTGGAAACTTTTTTTACCCGTTTTGATCTGCCCCGGGAGCCTTTTTTGACTTTGGCTAAAGAAACGGTTTATAAAAGCAAACTACAGGGGATCAGGGTCTTATCAACTCCGGGGGCTGTTGAAACGCTGCAGGAGCTTTGTTTAGAGCATCGGCTGGCTTTGGTTACTATTGGAGATGAAGGCCAGCAAAGAGAAAAGCTCAAAAAAGCTGGTATCGATACCGGGTTTTTTAGTATTATAGAGGTTGTTGAAGAAATTAAAAAAAGTGCTTACCAAAAGATTGTTTCTTCCTTGAGCGTTTCTCCGGAAGAAGTGCTGGTTGTCGGCGACAGGGCGGCCAAAGATCTGGTTCCGGCCAAGGAGCTGGGCTGCCAGACGGTTTTGATGCGCTTCGGCCGCGGACTTTTAAGGCAGGACTTGGCGGCGGTGGATTTTCAAATCGAGCTTTTAAAAGAGCTAGGACCAATTATTAAAGGAGAGCATTGAATGGCTATTTCTAATCAGATTACGCCAGGCATGACGATTATTTTGGAAAAGAAGATCTACCGGGTGGAATCAGCTTTAAAGGTAGCTGCGGCCAAAGGCGCTTCTTTTATTAAAACCAAACTGCGCGATTTGGCTTCCGACGAGGTAATGGAAAAAAACTTTAAATTAGACCTGGAAATCAAAGAAGTCAACCTGGACGAGCGCAACCTGGAGTTTTTGTATCCGGAAAGCCGGAAGTATCTTTTTTTAGATGTGGGTAATTTGGAACAAGTGCTGATCGGATCGGATATTCTGGGAGAGAAAATTAATTATTTGAAAGAGGGTGTTCTGGTTAAGGCCCGTTTTTACGGGCAGTCGGTTTTTTCCATTGAACTGCCGCCTTTTTTGGAGCTGATGGTAGTGAAAACGGAAACCGGCCAGGACAAGATGAGCGTTTCCAATTCAACCAAAGCGGCGATTTTAGAAACGGGCGCCAAAGTCGAGGTGCCGCTTTTTATTGAAACCGGCGATATCATCAAGGTGGATACTTTGAAGCAGGAATATATTCAGAGGGTTTAATTTAAAGGAGAAAAAGCGTGAATTTAGACGAAATCCAAAAACTGATGCGTTTGATCGAAGAGAGCAAATTGAGCCGTTTTCGCTTGAAAAAAGGTGATTTCGAGCTGCTTTTGGAAAAAGAAACGGCCCGGTGCCAGCCGGTCTTTTCTGCTTTGCCGGCCTCTTCGGCCCTTTCTCCAACGGAAATTTCTAAAAATGATAAGGGCCAGGAAGAAAAAAGCGGGATTTATGTTAAATCGCCGATGATCGGCACTTATTATGCTGCTTCTTCTCCCGACCATCTGCCGTTTGTCAAGGTCGGCGATGTGATCGATGAGGAAAAAGTGGTTTGCATCGTTGAGGCCATGAAAGTGATGAACGAGGTCAAAGCCGGCGTACGCGGGGTGGTTAAAGAGATTTTCTGCAAGAACGCCCAGCCGGTGGAATTTGGCACCAAACTTTTCCGGGTCGAGTAATGAAAGTTTTAGTTGCCAACCGCGGAGAAATTGCCGTACGGGTGATTCGGGCCTGCCATGATTTGGGCCTTGCGACGGTTGCGGTTTATTCCGAAGCGGATGCGGAAGCGTTGCATGTACTTTTGGCGGATGAAGCAGTCTGCATCGGCGAAGCCCCCTCTTTAAAATCCTATTTAAAGATCCCCAGCATTTTGGCTGCCTGCGAGATTACCGGAGCCGATGCCATTCATCCGGGCTATGGTTTTTTGGCGGAAAATGCCAGTTTTGCAGCGATCTGCGAAAGCTGCAAGCTGAAGTTCATTGGTCCGGACCATGCGGCGATCGCTCTTTTGGGCGACAAGGCTAAAGCCAAGACCATTGCCAAGAAAGCTCTGGCTCCGATTATTCCTGGCTCTGACGGGGCGGTGAGCGATGTCAATACGGCTTTGGCTTTGGCGAAAGAACTGGGCTTTCCGATTTTTATTAAAGCTGTGGCCGGCGGCGGCGGCAAGGGTATTCGGATTGCGGAAAATGAAGCAGATTTTGTGAAAAAATTTGTTGCCGCCCAAACCGAGGCGGGCGTTAGTTTCAATAATTCCGAAGTCTATTTGGAAAAGATGATTTCCAACCCCCGCCATGTTGAGGTCCAGATCATCGGCGACACCCACGGTAATTATCTGCACCTTGGTGAAAGGGACTGTTCGATTCAAAGAAGAAGGCAGAAATTGATCGAAGAAGCGCCCTCGCCGTTTTTAACCCCTGAAATGCGCAAAAAAATGGGCCAGGCAGCGGTCAATATTGTCCGCTTTGCCAAGTATAGTTCTGTTGGGACGGTGGAATTTTTGGTTGACGAGAACTACAACTTTTATTTTATGGAAGTCAATACCCGCATTCAAGTCGAGCATACGGTAACTGAAGAGCTGACCGGTGTTGATCTGGTCAAGGAACAAATTAAGGTTGCTCTCGGCGAGACGCTCTCTTTCAAGCAGAAAGACATTCATTTTGACGGCCATGTCATGGAGTTCCGGATTAACGCGGAAGATCCCCTGAATAATTTTGCGCCCTCTCCCGGCAAGCTGGAATATTATTTTGTGCCTGGCGGGCCGCATGTACGGGTGGACAGCGCCTGTTATACGGGATACACGATTTCACCCTACTATGATTCAATGATTGCCAAGCTGATTGTCAAAGGCCGGGACCGTCCGGAGGCGCTTGCAATAGCCAGAAGGGCTTTAAGGGAGTTTCATATTTCCGGAGTTAAATCTACGATTCCTTTTCACTTGAAAATGTTGGAAGATCCGGGTTTTTTATCTTCCAAATATACTTTAAATTACGTTGACCAGCTGATTGAAAAAGGTGTTCGGTTCGAATAGTTTTTTAAAAATCAATCTTGAAAGCACTTCCCGGAAAAGAGCGGCCGCTTTATCCAAAAGGTAGTTTTTGTAAATCTATTTTAAACCAGAATACCATTGATTGTCGGGATATCTGTATAAGTTTTTTTTATTTGCTACAACTTACATGGCCTGAAACGGTTTAAAGAGATCTTTTAATGCTTTGTTTTGGCTATTATCCGGTTTTTTTGCTACCTTTGTTTTGAAAAAACTTTTTAGGTTTTATGAAAGGTATTGTGTTGGCCGGCGGCCATGGCACCCGGCTTTATCCGGCGACGTTGGCGCTTTGCAAGCAGCTGATGCCGGTTTTTGACAAGCCCATGATCTATTATCCGCTTTCGGTTTTAATGCTGGCCGGTCTGCGTGAAATCCTGATCATCTCTACTCCGGACGACCTGCCCCGTTTTGAGCGTCTTTTTGGCGATGGCAGCTCTTTGGGCCTGAGGCTGCAGTATAAAGTGCAAAAAGAGCCCCGCGGCCTGGCCGAGGCGTTTATTTTAGGCCGTGATTTTATTCAAAAAGAAAGCGTGGCTTTAATTTTGGGCGACAATATTTTTTATGGGCATAATTTTTCCCGCCTTTTGAAAGAATGCGTCAAACTCAAAGAAGGAGCGCTGATCTTTGGCTACCATGTTGCCGATCCGGAAAGATACGGAGTGGTGGAATTCAACCCTAAAAAACAGGTCATTTCGATTGAAGAAAAACCCCTTCGGCCGAAGTCCAGCTATGCAGTGCCTGGGCTTTATTTTTACGACAACCAGGTGGTTACAATCGCCTCTGGCTTAAAACCCTCAAAAAGGGGCGAGGTAGAAATTACCGATTTGAATTTGGCTTATTTAAAAGCTAAAAAACTCAGGGTGAAGCTCTTTGGCCGGGGCCTGGCCTGGCTTGATACCGGGACCTTTGATTCTTTGCAAAAAGCTTCGGTTTTTGTGCAGACGATTCAAGAAAGGCAGGCGATGAAGGTGGCCTGTTTGGAAGAGATCGCTTACCGGATGGGCTTTATTGATGCGAAGCAGCTTTGCCGGCTTTCTAAAAAGTACAACAATGAATACGGAAAATATTTACAGCGCCTGCTTTAACTCGGCCGTTTTTATCTCTTGAGCCGTTATTTTTTTAGCCAAGTTTAAAAATCTAGTGTTTTTCAGATCTTGGAAGCTATTAATTTTTCTTTAAAGGGGAAGAGAAGCTGTTGCTGAAAAAATCAGATTTTTCCGAACAGGGCTCTTTTTTTGTTTTTGCGGATAAATTTGGAAGAAGAGACATGCCGTCCGTAGGCGACCTCGTGCAGGTTTTCAATCGCCATGAAAGCCTCGGGGTCTTCATTAAGAACAATTTCTTTTAAAAGGCCCAGGTCAAGTCTTTCGACGATGACAAACAGGATGTTGCGTTCTTTGCCGGAAAAACCGCCGATGCCGGGAATGATGGTTAGGCCCAAGCCCAGCTCGTTCATGATCAGCTCTTTAATCTTTTTGGGGTGGTTAGTCATGATCAAAACTGACTTGACCTCTTCGAGTCCGGCAATGACCATATCAATCATTTTAACCGCAACAACATAGATGATCAAAGAGTGCAGGGCGATGTGCCAGTCCTGAAAAAGCAGCCCATAAAAAGAAAAGATAAAAATATTGATAAAAAGGACGATCTGGCCGATGGTGAAACCCATTTTACGGTTTAAAATAATGCCCATGATTTCGGTGCCGTCCGTGCAGCCGCCGTTGCGGATCATTAATCCGACGCCGATGCCGAGAATTGAGCCGCCGATAACAATAATTTCAATCGGGTCGGCCTGAAAGGGGGTAACATTTTCTAAAAGGGCCAGAAAAAAAGCAAAAAGGGCAATGGCAATGCCCATGTTGATCACAAAAGTTTTGCGGATTGAACGGTAAGCCAAAAGAACAAAGGGCAGGTTGAAGGCGATTAAAAAATAAGAAAGCAGGTCGCTGCCGAAAAGGCGGGCCGAGATCAGGGCCAGGCCGACAATGCCGCCGTCGATCAGGTGGTTGGGAATTAAAAAAATACGGATAGCTGCAGCGGCGAGAAAGGCGCCGATGGCAATGCCGATGAAGTTCTTATAAAAAAGTTTTAAAGAAAAAACTTTAGAAAGCATAAATATCTTTAGTTAAGAGAGCTTTTTTGTTTAAAAGCATTTTGACTCTCTTGGTGGCTTTTTTTAAAGAAAAAAACGCGAGAGACGGGGGTCGAACCCGCAACCTCCGGCGTGACAAGCCGGCATTCTAACCAGTTGAACTACTCCCGCGTTCAATGGGCGCAACAGGGCTCGAACCTATGACCACCTGCTTGTAAGGCAGGCGCTCTACCAACTGAGCTATACGCCCGTAAACGAAGAGATAAGTTACCAGTTTAGAATATTTCCTACAATATCTTTTGAGCTTTAAAGCCTAAAATTAGGGGGCTTGCTCAATCGTTTCCGTTCTAAACAGGTTTTGAAAGCTCTCTTCAAAAAGCTCTTTTTTAGCTTGAAAATGCTTCAGGTCGGTCAGTTCGTTGACATTGATCGGCACAGCGGTGATATAGCCTTGTTCCAAAAGGGCAACATCGCTTTCTTCATTTTCTGTGAAAGCGGCTAGTTTGCAGCTGAGCCAATAATAGGAATGGCCTTCAGGGTGGGTCCTTTCAACCGGATTGTCCAGCCAGTAGCCCAGCCCCTGCTTGGCCATTTTAATGCCCCTGATTTCCAAGGTAGAAGGGAAATTGACGTTTAAAAAAGAACCGGGCGGAAGGGGGTTTTTCAGGACGTAGCTGACGATTGGCAAGATATACTTTTCTGCGGTTGCAAAAGCATTTTTTTCCGTTTCCAGGCAGGAAAAAGCAATGCCGGGGATATCTCTCATAGCTCCTTCAATGACTGCTCCGACCGTTCCGGAATATAAAGGCGTCCGCCCGGAATTGGCTCCATGGTTGATGCCGGAAACAATCAGGTCGGGTTTTTTTTCCAGGACCTTGCCGAGGGCTAATTTGACGCAGTCTGAAGGGGTTCCGTTATTGACTTTAAAGGCCGGAGTGTTATCTTCCCAGCGGACCTTTTGGATGAGAAGCGGCTTGGTCAGGGTCATCGAAAGACCGCTGCCGGATTTTTCAGAAAGGGGGGCGACAATTGTGACGTTGGCTTGCTGATAAAGCGCTTTCCAAAGGTGTTGTATTCCGAGGGCATTGATTCCGTCGTCATTGGTAATTAAAATATTTGGTTTGTTCATGTTTTCCTTGGTTTAAATTTTTTTCGCTTTGTCCGATCCGTATAGCAGCGCCCCGAGAGCCAAGTTTGAACGGGCATGCGGAAAACTATTTTCTAAAATTTCGATTAATCCGGCTACTTCTTTTCTTTTGCTTTGACTTCCTTTTGGGCACTGGCAGGTCGCTCTGAAAAAGCCCCTTTCTTCGGCAAAGGTTTTGATTTTCTGTTCGCTGATATAAATTAACGGGCGGATGATGGTAATGCCGAACCGGAGCATTTTAATTTTCGGCAGCATGCCTGCGAATTCGCCTTTTTGCAAAAGGTTTAAAAGCAGCGTTTGGGCCAGATCGTCCCGGTGGTGTCCAAAGGCTATAAGGCCGACGCCTGCCTGGTTCATGTTTTCAAAAATCAGTTTACGCCTTTGTCTTGAGCAAAGATAGCAATCGGGCGGTTCGGTTGTTTTGGGTTTGGGTGTTTTCAAGATGGTTAAAGGAATTTTGAGCTCTTTGCAGATTTGTTTTAAAAGCTGGGAGCCGACCATGGCTCCGCAGGAAAAATCGCCTTCGACATGAATGGCGGAGAGTTTGGATTTGGGGGTACCGAATCCCAGGATCTTTTTGAGTAAAAAAAGCAAACTCAGGCTGTCTTTTCCGCCGCTTAAGGCGACCGCTATCTTTTTATCGGTTTTTTCCAGCATTTTAAAATCAAATAGAGCTTTGCGGCAAAGGCTTTCCAGTTCCCGGCTGTTTTTGGAAGCAAAAGCTTGATTTAAGTCGGCCATAGGTTTTTTTTAAGTTTAACCAACTATTATACATGTGTTTTTGGAAAAATTTAAGTTATTTTATTTGAGAAACCGGAACTGTCCTGAAGGGACTTCAAAAATTGTATTTTTCCATAAAGGCTCTTGCCGGATTTTGAATTGATTTTAATGTACTGCTTACAGATTGAATTTTTAATCGCGCCGCCCTGGTAAAAAAACTTTTTTAAGGTGTTTTTGGAAAAGATCGGAAAAAGCGGCTTAAAAAATTTTCTTGATGCAGGGAGTGCTTGTAAGGGGGCGGGCTTTGCGCCGTTTTTTAAATATCAAGGGCATAGGCCGGCTGATCATTTGGATGGCAAGATCAGGATCTTTAAAATTCTATCAATTTGCCGGAATAAGTGTTCGTCTTTTGTAGATAATAAGAGTATCTCGTTGGTTATCGGCCATTTATTGGTTGATTTTGTCTTTAAGGAGTCACATTGATCTTTGATTCTGCTCAACAAGGGTTGCAGCCGTTTTAGCTGGTCTGGTTGATAAGTCGTTTGAACTTTTTGTAAATTTTTCAAGAGAAGCTGTAAAATTTTAGGTTGATTTTGTTCGGGAGAATTTTCCAGCCAACGTTTAAATTGAAGCAAAAGGACTTTTTCATCAGAAAGATTCAATGTTTGGATGGCCAGTTTCGTGATGTGTTTCAGTGCCATTTCTTGATCCCGGGTATTTTCTTTTTCGAAAATTATTTTCCCGCATGCAACGATTGCCTGATCATTTGGCAGCCACAGCATTTTTATACGAAAGGCAGTTTTTTTTAAAAAAAGGTTTATTTTTTCTGAAAACGAGTTAGAAGGGTTTCCAACCGGTCTGGGCGGCTCTCCTGGGATAACCATAAATACCTTTTGTTAATTTTTTTAATAAAACCAAGGGTATTTTTAGATCAAGAGAAATTATTTTTTAATTTCGCACAAGAAGTTTTTTGTTTAAAGAGCGGTTTTTTTGCAAAGGGTTTTCCGCTTTTCGGCTGTTTTTGGAAGCAGAAGCTTTATTTTTGTCTGTCACCGGGATTTTTTTTGACTTAACCAACTATTACATATTTACTTTTGGAAAAATTTAAGTTATTTTATTTGGGAAAAACAAAAAAGGATTAATTTATGGGAAAAGTCGGCCGGAATGATCCCTGCCCTTGCGGTTCAGGTAAAAAGTATAAAAAATGCTGTGAAGAGAAGGATAAAACGCCCTCTTTTCAAAAAAAAGAATTTAAGGTGCTTTCGAACAAGGGAGTCGGTGCGCTTTTTCAGGGGGCCCTGGGTTCGAAAAAAGAAGAGAGCTCGGCCAAGAAGGAAGAGAAAAAAGATTGAGTGAAACTTAAATATTTGCTATAAGCTTTATAGCTTAGGCTGGTGTAGCTCAATTGGCAGAGCATCTGATTTGTAATCAGACGGTTGAGGGTTCAAGTCCTTTCGCCAGCAACCTGTCATGGGGGTGTCGTATAGCGGCAATTACAAGGGACTGTAAATCCCTCGGCTTCGGCCTCCGTTGGTTCGAGTCCAACCGCCCCCAAACTTCTTATTATTAATTATTTAATCCTTAAAGAAGTATCGTAATTTGACTTTAAAATTAGTGCTTTTTGGATACTCATGGGACAGTAATACTCAACACACCTTGATTTTTAGCAATTTTACTTTTGAATAAACTGCTTTAAAGCAGGTTTTGTTAATTTAGCGCTGATGCTATATTTTTTTCTTCACAAATAAAGATTTAAAGCTTAATTTTTTTTCACAAAAATTTAAAGCCAGGAGTAAGTTTATGTTTTGCTGGCTGTTTTTGTTTTTCTGTTCTTTTCTTTTTGGCAAAGAACAGGAAGAAATTTTCCCCCTTTCTTCTAATGAACAGGTAGCCTCTTATTTTTTAGAAAACTGCTATATCGGCGATCTGATCAGCCCTTTGAACGGCGCGCTTTCTTTAGCGAAAACAGATCTGATTGTCAAAGGCGCGCAAGAAATTGTTCTTTTCAGAGCTTATATTGCTCCCTATATGCCTACTTTTTTTGATTCCGACCCTAATAAAAATGAACTGTTTTTTTGCCGCTATTTAATGCACAATTATCGAGGCTGGGTCTTTTATCCTGAAATTTTTGCCTATCGGACGAAAGACAACTTAATTCGCCTTGTTGATGCAAATGGGATGGTGTTGGAATTTACCGTGCAAAACGGCCAGTCCCGTTTAGCTAGCTCTTCTTTCGGCATGTGCAATTTAAAGGGAGAAGAACCGTCGGGAAAAAATGATCCCCGTAATTTCCGCCTTAATTATGCTGCTGATGGAAAGAGCCTGCTTGTTTTCACCCCTAACGGTTCGGTTAGGCATTACCGCAGCACCTTCCACCATCTTTACTGGGTCTTGGAAAAAGAGATTTTGCCAAGTGGCAAAGCGCTCAAATATTACTATGATGAAAAAAACCGCTTATGTCTGATTGAAAGCCGGGATCCTAAGGAGCGTTTTGTTTACGCCTCTTTGAAAATCGAAGGGGATCCTAAAAATGGACATGTGCAATTTACTGCCGATTCCGGAAGAAAGGCTTTTTATGAATATGAGCTGAGAGAAAAAAAGGTTGAAATCAAATCGAAACATGGCAAAAGCCAGTTTTTCTTTTATGGGCCGCCGCTTTTAACTAAGGTGAGTTCCCCCTTTTATCGGCAGGAAAAAATGCAGTATTGCGGCCGTTTTATGTTAGGGAATGCAGACTCGGAGCAATACCTTTTTTCAGTTTATAATACTGGTTTTGGGAAAGGAAAAAACGCCCATTTGATAAAGGAAATTGGTTAGTTGGTTCTAAAGATGGCAAATGGATACAAGAAAGGGAACCGGATGGATCTAAAAAAGGTAAAGATACAGGAATAAGAAAAGACGGAGGTCATCCAAAGGGGCCTAAACATCCTGATCCAAGAGGTTGGGAACCTCATGGTCACAGACCTGGGATTTCTAATCCCGATGGAACTCCTTGGTTGCCCATTAAATAATAAAGGTAATTTTATGAAAACAAATGAAAAAGAAGATAATAAATTTACATGGGGAGACGCAGTTCTTGTAAAAAAAAATGCTCCACAAGCATTTCATCCAGGTGAATTTGCTTCAATATGTTCTGTGATAATGACCTTGCCCCATTTGTTAGTCCAGCATTAGGTAGACGTTCCAGTTAGTTTAGCCTCTTCCAGAGAAAGAGGAACATGCAGGAAGTGGCTAGCCACTT
>JBAZHS010000005.1:17564-19834 GCA_041652275.1 Parachlamydiales bacterium | reverse complement strand
ATTTTGGGATTATGACAAGCCGCTGAAGGATGGTAAAGCGGGATAATTTTTACTTTTCCATAAGAAGCTGTGATTTCAAAGACCTTTCCATGGACCTCGCTTATTTTAGAAAAGGGCAAATGCGTTTTTAAAAACAGCTCTTGGGCTGCAAATTTTCCTAAAGCAACAATTATTTTAGGCTGGATCAATTTTAGCTGACGGTAAAGATAAACCGAGCAGGATTTAATTTCTTCTGGCACGGGATCGTGGTTTTGGGGAGGATGGCATTTTAAAACATTGGTAATATAAATATCTTTTCGAGATAGCTTAACGCTTAATAGCAGCTGATCCAAGATTTTTCCGGCTTGGCCTATAAAAGCTTTTCCTTCTAGATCTTCGTAATATCCTGGGGCTTCTCCAATAAAAACTGTTTTAGCATCAATCGGACCCTCGCCTATAAGCGTTTTGCTGCGGGTTTTCCAAAGCGGGCATTTTTTACAATTCAAAATTTCCTGGAATAAATTTTTCCACAGTTCTTCTTGAGAAGGCGGAGAGGAATCTGTGGAAAAAATTTTTGAATTCATTAAACGGCTTAAGACCAAATGTGTTCCCGTCATATTTTCAGCCAGCTGTTAAACAGCTGTTTTCTTTAACTTTTTTCAATAGCTATGTGCTTGATGATGTTTTTAAAAATTTCACGGTATTTTGGAAATAGTTTTGTAACCGGCTGCATTTTTAAAGCAGCTGTGACAAAATCTTTGCTGTAAGGGATTTTTTCAATAATGGGAATCTTTTTCTCCCGAGCAAATTCATGAATGTTTTTTAAGAATTTCTCTTCCAAATCATATTTGTTAATGACAATGCCATGGGGAATTTGAAATTTTTCAGCCAAAAATAAAAGCCTTTTCAAATCATGCAAGGCGGAAGGGGTCGGCTCAGTGACAGCGACTATATAATCGCTGCCGGTCAAAGAAGCAATCACAGGACAGCCAATGCCGGCAGCAGCATCAACAATCAGTTTTTCACCCCGTTCTTCTTGAAAGGTTTTTTCAGCAGATTTTCTTAAAGCGGAAACAATCTCGCCTGATGCTAATTGGCCTAATTTCAATTCCCCAGAAATTAAATTGAGCTGGTAATTTTTTCCCCGGTGAATAGATCCAATCTCTTTTTGGTCTTCAAAAATAGCTTTATTCGGACAGGCGATAAAACAGGCTTTGCAGCCGATACAAAGATCGGCGATAAAGACCGGTTTTTTATTGCGGGCAAAAGCGATGGCATTCTGTTTGCAGACAGCCGCGCATCTGCCGCAGGAAGTACATAAAGAAAAATCCCATTGGGGAATAGGCTGAAAAATTGTTTTTTCTTTTATCAGCTCGATGTTTAAAAGCAAATGGTCGTTCGGACATTCAACATCCGCATCAGCTAAAAAAGTTTTTTCTAATTGAGCAAATTCTAAAGCTAAAGAACAAGCGACCATAGATTTGCCGGTTCCTCCTTTACCTCCAGCTACAGTAATAATCATGATTGGTGGTCCTCGCAGCCATCTTGCAAACCGGCTTTTTTTAAGGTTTTATTTTTCCAGAATTGAAAAATTTCTTCAACCGTCGCCGTCTGGCTGATGTAAACATCGATGCCCAGGCTTTTGCATAAACTAATGGCTTTAGGCCCGATTCCTTGACAAAGCAGGACCTCTATATTGTTTTCTTTTAAAAATTCGGGAGGCAAACCAGTTCCCCCCATATGGGCGCTGGCATTTTTTAAAAATTCTAAAATAAATCCATTTTCATCTAAAATAGTGTAAAAAGGACACCTTCCGAAATGTTCGGCGACGTTTTCTTTAAGCCCTTTTTGCCCATCAGAAGGAACAGCTATTCTTTTGGTCATAAAAAATCCTAAAAATTAATTTTTTTTTATTTTTTTATTTTTTTAAGCTTACTCTTCAAACCTATCCCTTTAAAAAGGAATAATGGCCTTTTAAATTTGTACTGGCCTTAATTGTCCGTTTAAAAAATCATCAACAGCTTTTTGAATTTTCCCTGACGCTTTGTAAACTGGAATCTGAAACTGCTTTAAAACATCCAAAGCCCTGGGGCCAATGTTATCGGAAATAATAGCATCGATATTCTGATTGGCCAAGTTCTGAGCGACAGAGACCCCCGCCCCCCCCTGGATCTCTGCTTGCAGGTTCTTTATGGCTTGAAAAGAAACGATCTTTTGATTTTCTAGAGAAATGATTAAAAAATATGGACAGCGACCGAAGCGGCTATCAATCTCTCCTTGCAGGCCTTGTC
>JBAZHS010000005.1:0-17554 GCA_041652275.1 Parachlamydiales bacterium | reverse complement strand
GGAGCTGATCGCCACAGTAATTTTTTGTTCTTTTAAAAAAAAATTTGATTTTTTTTGCATAGAATAGTCTCCTCCTTCGATTTTTATGGCTTTGCCATGGACTAACGCATCGATAATTTTTTTTCGGGCTGATAAAAGCAACCGATGAAAGGTCGGCTGGGAAATGCCCATCAAAGCGGCTGCTTCTTTCTGCTCTTTTTGCAAGAGGTCTTTTAATCTGACAGCTTCCAGTTCTTCGCAGCCTAGGATATTTTCAGATAAAAAATTTAAGGAAACGCCAACCGGCTTAAAATAGTCGGCAGAAGGCGAAAACCCGATTTTTCTTTTAATTCGCGGCCTGGGCATTTTAGTCTTGGGATAAATTTTTTAACTGGTCTTCAAGCTGTTTTTTTTCTTCATCCAGGAGTTTAATTTCCTGTTTTAAAAATTCTTTCTGGTCAGAATTATAAACCTGATTGGAGAAATTACCACCCCATCTTCTGTTCAGACGGGCTCCCCGGCCTATTCCTTGTCCACATGGCCCAAGGCCTCTTCCGGCCCTAAAACCTCCGGGACCTCTTCCATCGAAATTAGGCATAAAAAACTCCTTGAATATGGTTTTTATTTAAACTTTGGTCTTATTACCTGTTTTTATGAATATATATTCATATTAAATAAAAAAACGGCTATTTGTCAAGACGAATTATTCAAATAAATTTTTACAAGTAAAAAAAAATCCATTCAACTGTAAAACAATAGCTATCAACGCCCACCACCGGGTTAAGACAATTTGCATCGGCTCTTCATGTATGCGATATTGATTCACACCTGCTTTTATTTCGAACGGCATCGAATACCAACACCAAAGCATTTCATGTGTTTTTCATGTGTTAAAGATTGATTGAAAGATTGGTAGGCAAAGCGATTCAGCTAACATGGGCTTCTTTTCTCTTTTCTGGCGTCAAACTACCCGCTAATCCAAAATGTCTCTTAATAGAAGACTGCAAACTTTACCAATCTAAAAATCGCACCTTTGATTTTCAAACTTTCTAGACCTTCTTAAGAATTTACACCAAGAAATGATCTTCAATCGTTTCTAAATAAGCGGCAGCAATACCGCCATTCAAAAAAATGTTTTTCCAAAATTAAAATTGGATCGGGATCATAATTAAACTTTGGCCAATTCCAAGCCATGAGTTATAACCTCTTTTCTATAACCCACTAATTTTATTTTTTAGCTTAAAATGCTTATAAATCTATTGCGCGTGGCATCGATTAATAATAGTAATTTTAACGGCGTTTTTTCAACAAACTCTTCCCAAGAAGGTTAAGGCCTAAAAAGTACCCAACCCTGCTTAAGCGGAGCTGGTAAATACAACAATGCTAGATGTTCAAAAAATAGTTGTCAAATTACCTGTCCTCAAAGCTTTACGCCTATTCTTCAAAGCGCACTTTTTGACGCCAGGCTTTTTTTTCGCTTCGTTCTCTTTTCTTGACCAGCACCTTCTGCTGTTCAGAAAAAAGCCTTTTATACTTTTTCCGGCGCTCTTTTTCCAAAAGACCTGTTGCTTTTCTTTGTTCGTTTTTTCGTTTGGCTTCTAAAAGCTGGCAAAGCATCCACCGGGCCAAGTAACGGTTCTCTTCCCTGGAACGGGTCTTTTGACATTTGACTTCCAATCCGGTCGGCAGGTGTTTTAAATAAACACAGGAAGAAGTCTTGTGCAGATTCTGCCCGCCTTTTCCTGATCCTAAAATAAATTTTTCCGCTAAATCTTCTTCTTTCAACCCTAAAAAACGCATCCGCCAAATTAGGCGCTCTTCTTTTGTTCCCATGATTACATCCCTGCAAAATGACTCTACATCAGATCGGCCGCTATCGCTGCCAAATCCGACCTTTCCGTTTTATCCAAAAAGACATGGCCAAAAAGCTTGTGGTTATAAAATTTGGATAAAGTATAGGTCAGGCCGTTGGAATCCTTGTCTAAATAGGGGTTGTCGATCTGGGTCGGATCGCCCGTCAAAATCACTTTAGCCCCCTTGCCGGCCCGGGAAATAATTGTTTTGGCTTCATGGGGCGTCAGGTTTTGCGCTTCATCAATGATCATATAGACCCGCGGCAGAGTCCGGCCGCGGATGTAGGTCACCGCTTCCATTTCGATTTTCTTGCTTTGCATAATAAAATCCAAGGCGGAAGTACCTTGCTCTTTGCCGGAAGAAGCGCCGCAGATATATTCCAGATTATCATAAATGGGCTGCATCCAGTGGTAAAGCTTTTCTTCTTTAGTCCCCGGCAGATAGCCGATATCTTTGCCAAGCGGTACAATCGGACGGGAAATTAAAATTTTCGTATACATGTTTTCATCGAAAACTTTTTTCAGTCCGCAGGCCAGAGCCCAAAGCGTCTTGCCGGTTCCGGCCGGACCCATTAAAGCCACCAGCGGAATATCGTCCCTAAGCAAAAGATCAATCACGCATTTTTGCTCCACATTCAAAGGTAAAACGCCCCAAATGCCCTTATCGATGCGCATCAAAGGCTCCAGACGCTTGGTCCGAATATTGTATTTGCAAACGCCGGAGGATTTTTCTTCCGAAGCCAACAGGCAGTATTCGTTCGGTAAAAAATCATTGCCCTCCGGCTGGAGAAAGCCATTGGCATAAAAAGCATCGATCTCGCTTTTAGGCAGCCGGATCTTTCTCAGCCCGCGGTGCAGCTGGTCGTATGAACTTTTCAAATTCTCATAGTCTTCGACCTCAAGACCCATGGCCTCAGCCTTAACGCGGCTGACGAAATCCTTGGAAACAAAAATAACCCTTTCTTTTTTCTTTTTCAGCTGGTGGCAGATCGAGAGCATCTTATTGCTTAGGCGGTCCAAAAGCAGCGGAAAATCGTTTTCCCGTCCGGTTTCAAGAAGAATCAGGACTTTGGTTCCCTCCGGCAGCTCAATGCCGTCGCGGTAATCGCCTTTATGGCTCAGCTTTAAGCTGTCGATATAGCGCAAGACCGAACGGGCGTTGCGCCCTCTTTCATCCGAATTTTTTTTGTAGGCATCAAGCTCTTCTAAGACAATCAAAGGAATGATCACATCGTTATCTTTAAACTTGCCGATGGCACTGGGATCATACAACAGCACATTGGTATCGATGACAAAGCTTTTACGCACCATGCTTTTTTCCTTGAAAAAATTATTAAAATTAATCTTTTAACCGCCGAAAGGCCAAAAAACTGCTTGATGCCTCCTTTTTTAAGACTTAATTGGCACCTTAAAACAAAAACCGGCTTTAGACAATCTTTTTTTTAAAACAACTCCATATGTAAAGTTTAAAACTATGAAAATAAATGCTTTATAGTTTATTTTCAGCACTTTAAACGCAAGAGTGCCAAAACTCTTGACAAGCACTTTTAGCTTTTTTATAATGATTGTAAAAATTAAACCTTGGGCTTCCAATGAAAATCACCCATAAAATTTTAAACATACCCCCTTATATTTCGACCGCCTGGGAAAACATCAAACTGCTGGCCATGGACGGAAACAACCTGGTGGTAATCCTGCAAAATGAAAGCCGGGTCATTATTCCCAATATCGATAAAAACCTACTGGCAGCCATTTTCGACGCCCACGCCAAAGCCATCGAAGAAAAAAACAAACTTAAAAAAATTGATTTTACCTTCGGCCTGCCTTTGAACAAAGAGGCTCTCGGCGGTTTCGAACTGCTGCCCCAGGCCCTCCAGCACAACCCTGAACAATCCAATCTGCCTAACTTGCCGGATGAAGTCCTGAGTAAAATCGCGTTAATTTCCAAAACCATCGGCTTTGACAACCCAAACGCCCTGCCCAAGCCGGAACCGCACTGCAATTGCATTTACTGCCAGCTGGCCAAGGCCCTGGGAAACCAAAAACTGATCGAAGAAGAACTTGGCGAAGAAGAAAAAATCTCCGAAGAGGACCTTAGGTTCCGTACCTGGGACATCGAACAGACCGCCCAAAACCAATACACGGTTGCCAATCCCTTTAACAAGGAAGAAAAATACTTCGTCTTCCTCGGCGATCCGATCGGCTGTACCTGCGGTTCGAATAAATGCGAACACATTCAGGCCGTTTTAAAAAGCTAGTGTTTAGTTGGCATACTTGTTTTTCATTGGCAATTTCTAAAACACTTGTCTGTGAAAATAAGATCATTTATTTTTAAAACCAGGCACTAGTTTTGAATTGATAAAATTCATATTCCTGTTTTCTACAAAAAAAGGCCGGCTTTTTCTAAAAAATATAAGTTCTTTGTTTTTTGCCCTCAAACACAAGCTAAAACCAACCTTCGGCCAAAGCCCATCAAACCCGGCCTTTCCTTTAAAACCAAAAGAGCCCTAAAACAAAAAAGAGTTGGTTTAAAAATAATTTGTCTCTACTATTTTTATTTAGGACATTGAAAGGAGTCAAGCCAATGCGTACAATTTTCCGGCTTTTAGCTTGTCTGGTTCTATCTCTGGGACTGAAAGCTGAAACTGCCCCTTTAAAAACCAAAAGTTTCCAGCCTTTTGCCGGTCAAGTTTCTGCCCGCAAAGTCCGCCTGAGGGCCAGTGCTGATCTGGACGGGCCGATTATTGCACAGCTTGCCAAAGGCCATCTTTTGCTCGTTGTCGGAGAAAAAGCTGATTTTTACGCCGTCAAACCGCCGGAAAACTATAAACTTTACGTCTTCCGCAGCTACATTGTCGACAACATTGTGGAAGCCCACCGTGTTAATTTGCGCCTGAAGCCCGCCCTCGACGCCCCGGTGGTCGGACGGCTCAGCCACAAAGAAAAAATCAACGGTCAAATCTGTCCAAACAATCCAAAGTGGTATGAAGTCGTACCGCCCGAGAACTGCTATTTGTATGTCGCCAAAGAATATGTCGCTAAAGCCGGCGATGAAAACTATTATTGGGCCAAAACCAGAAAACAAGAAACCAACAACAGAAGCCTTGAAACAGCCCTGGAAACGGCCAGCTTTGTTTCCCCTCCGTCCGAAACCGTACAAGAGCCGCTGATTACCAGTATCGAGCTTCCCAAAACAAACGAAAATACCGTTGAAAATGAAACGGGCTTTGCTGAAATTACCACTGACAGCACTTCTCAGGAAGCGGCCGATCAGACCATTGCCGAAAGCGAAAAGCTCCCTATAAAACCGGAAATTAGACTGGAAGACCTGGATCAAAAAGGCGCTTCCGTTAAGATGAAAGAATGGCTGCCTGCCGAATACGAGCTTTTCACTTCCTGGACCACCTTCCACCCGGAAAAAAGCATCGACGATTTTTATAATGAGCAGATGGCCTCAGCTTTAGAAATTCAGGGTGTTTTAGAAAAATTCCCGGAAGAGATCAATAACAAACCCGGCGATTATCTCGTTAAAGGCGAAAGCCTTCCGCAGGCATATTTATATTCCACACGGATTGATCTTTCCGCGTATGTCGGACAAAAAGTAACGCTGAAGGTTACTCCAAGGCCCAATAACAATTTTGCTTTTCCAGCCTATTTCGTTTTTGAGGTAAAAACCAATTAAGCTGCTTTTTTAAGCGCAGCTAAAAAAAAGCCCGTCTAAAAGGCGGGCTTTTTTTTTACTTGCCGAAACAGTTTTCCAGCAGGTCCGCAAGCTTGACCGCCTTTTAATCCAAAGCAACCGGGCCCAAAGGTTTTTTCACAACCTCTTCTAAGCTTTTTTCTTCTTTCTCGCTGCCGGCTCCAAGCTCTTTTAACCGGCGGGCTGAAACTAAAACCCGCGAATTAAAAGAACCCACCGCCCCATTATAACTTTCTACCGCCTGCGAAAGCCCGCGGCCAACTTTTTGCAGGTGTTCCTGCATAAAAAAAAGTCTTTCGTAAAGCTCTTTTCCGGCTTTGGCAATCTCAAAGGCATTGTGAGAAAGTTTTTCCTGGCGCCAGGAATAGGCCACCGCCCTCAAAAGGGCGATCAGGGTAGTCGGCGTGGCCAAAAGTACATTGTTTTTCACACCTTCTTCCAAAAGCGCCGGCTCCATTTCCAAAGCCGTAGAAAGAAGCGCTTCTAAAGGCAAAAAAAGCACTACATACTCAGGCGTCGGCTGAAAAAGCTTGAAATACTCTTTGGAAGCCAAAGAGCGGATATGCTCTTTTAAAGAACGGACAAAAGCTTTCAGCTTTTCCCTTTTCTTTTCTTCGCTCTTTTCTTCTTGCGCCTCAAGGTAGCTTTCCATCGGGGTTTTGGCATCAATGATCAGCTGCCTTTGATTCGGCAAGCGCACGATCAGATCAGGCCTTAAGCGCTCGCCTTCCGCCAGAACCGAGGGCTGCTGAAAAAAATCGCAGTTTTCCAGCATGCCCGAAAGCTCAACCACCCTTTTTAAATGCAGCTGTCCCCAAGCACCGCGGACATTGGGGGATTTTAAAGCCCGGGACAGATTGGCCGTCTCCAGCCGAAGCAAATGTTCGGCGCTTAAAAGGTTTTCAATCTGTTTGGAAAGCCCCGTGTAGATAACCTCGCGCTGTTTTTCCAAAAGATTAGAATAATCATGCATTTTGGCAAGCGAACTTTTTAAAGGCTCGACTAACGCGCTAAGCGCTTTTTCTTTTTCTTCCAATGTCTGTTTGTTGATTTCATTTTGCTTGGAAAAATAGTTTCCGGCCATTTGCAGAAAAGTATTTTGGTTTTTTTCCAAAAGATCATAAGACAGCGCTTTAAAGGTTTCTTTCAGCCGCTTTTGCACATTTTTGAAACTGAAAAAGAAAATCAGAACAACGGTTAAAACCGCTAAAAAAACCAACACCAGCCCCATACAAAAGCTCCTTTTGAGAGCTTCATAGTAACCGCTCAAAAAGTTTTTGAGAAGAATAGAGTTTTTCTACGGCCGGAAAAGCCAGGCCAAAGCGGCCCGCTTATATTAGCCAAAGCCGCCCAGAGCTGTTAAAGGCCCGTCGCTTTAAAACACTCGGGCCTCTGATTTTAAAAATCAATTCTCTTATTTTCAAAGACAAGCGTCTTAAGAATAGCCAACAAACGCCCCGTTTTTGCCGCCAAAGGCCAGCTTCAACGGTCGTGTTCGCCGGTTTCGTCTAAATCAGGCTCCGGCTCGAAATCTTCCAGCGTTTTAGACTTTTTGCCCGCAATCCTTCGAATCAAGGAAAGCACCAAAGCCAAAAGCACATAGCCCCAGCAAAGCACTGCCAAGACGCCGGCAAAATAATACTTAAGTCCATAGAAAAAAATAATGGCGAAAAGCACCGTAAAAAAAACCAGATTGAAAGAAGGAACCCGTAAACGCAGTCGTTTCAAAGAGGGAAATTTCAAACGACTGACCATTAAATAGCCGATCAAAACCATTGCCGCAGATAAAAAAATCGTTACCTGCTCAAATTTCAAATTCAGCACCTGAACGAACGGCGACAAAAAAAGCAGGTTCAAAGAAACCACAGCCGCGGCCCCGGCCGGAATAGGCAGGCCGGTAAAGTTTTGTTTTTGCGCGCTTTCTTCAACCAGGTTGCCCTGGGACTTGTTTTTTTGAGCATTGAAACGGGCCAAGCGTAAAACTCCGCAAAGAGAAAAGATCATGGCCGCCGTCGAAACCATAAAAGACTGCCAGGAACCCGGTTCCAAAGAAAGGGTCTTTAAAACCAGGACCGCCGGAGCCACGCCAAAAGAAACGGTATCAGCCAACGAATCAAACATAATCCCAAAATCGCTTTCTGCTTTTAAGATCCGGGCGATCGCTCCATCGACAAAATCGGCCAAGCCCGCCAGCAAAAGAAATAAAACCGAAGTTTTCACAACTTCATAATAGCCGCTGCCCGGTTCGATCATGTTCATTTTAAAAATCACGAACAGGCCACAGGCCAGTCCAAAAGCCGTAATCAGATTGGGCAGCACATTGATCCGACGCATAAAAAACCTTTTTTTAAAGTAGCCCTTTAAACGGGCTGTTAATTTACCAACCGCTTGCAAAAACAAGCATAACCAATCTTAGCACATTTTTCCCATTTTTCTAAACAAAACATAAATACAGTTAAGAGATTAAAGATTAACAATTTAAAAGATAATAATAATTTAAATAATAATAAATATTTTAATTAATTAAAGATTAAGTATAATTAAATTTATAAGAATAAAGTTAAGGAGGCCCTTTCATGCGCCACAGACATTCCACCCGCCGCGGACCTGCCGCCGGCCAAAAGCAAACATTCTCAAGCACGTTTGCCAATATCAAAAATGCTCCCCAGCATGTGCGCGCCCTGGTAGGCATTGAAAACAAGATCAACCAGGCTTACCGCTCTTTAGAATCACACACCAAAAAAAACTGCAACATGAACGCCTACACTCAAGAAACCCAGAACATGATGCTGCTTTTGGCCGAACTGCGCTATTTGATCGGCGAATGCAAAAAAGCTCAAAAAATTGAGCAAAATGCCAGCAGGCAAGAAAAACAGCCGTCTTCCAAAACCAGGCGCTCTTGGTAAAAACTAAAAAAGGTCAAAACCGCAAGGTTTGATTCTTATACTTTCCTTTTCTGAAAAGAAGGGGAAAGTGTTTTTTATTTTTGGCAAAGCAAAAATCCCGGTTTATTTTCCTGGCTTAAAAATTCAATCTTTTAACACCAGCACCCCTCGCCTCACCTTGCTTAAACCAAAAAATGCATGCAATTTGTTAAAAGATTGCAGCGATTTACCTTCTTTAGATACACTTGGAACTTAAAGGCCGGTAAATTTTTTGCTTAAAACAAATAAATTTTCCGGCTTTTTAAACCTAAAAACTTCCAACCCCGAAAAAAGCCATGCCGCACGCCCACTTCCGTTTAACCAAAGAACTTTATATTGAAGAAATCAAAAGCACGCTTTTCGAATATGAGCACCTGAAAACCAAAGCGCCGGTCATTCATCTGAAAAACGATGATCCGGAAAATCTTTTTGCCCTCTCTTTTCCAACTTATCCTTATTCTTCCAACGGCCTTTTTCATGTTTTAGAGCACACGGTGCTCTGCGGCTCGCAAAAATACCCGGTCAAAGACCCTTTTTTCTCGATGCTCCGCCGCTCTTTGGCAACCTTTATGAACGCTTTTACAGGGCCCGACTTCACCTGCTATCCAGCTTCTTCGCAAATCGAAACAGATTTTTATCAGCTTTTAGAAGTCTATCTGGATGCCGTTTTCCACCCGCTTTTAAAAAAGCTTTCTTTTTTGCAGGAAGGCTGGCGTCTGGAATTTGCCACAAAAGACGATCCCTCTTCAGATCTGATTTATAAAGGCGTCGTTTACAATGAAATGAAAGGGGCCTGTTCTTCCATTGACGAAAGGCTTTATCATACACTGATGAAAAACCTGGCCCCCGACCTGCCCTATGCTTTTGATTCCGGCGGGCTGCCGGAAAAAATCCCCACCCTTACCCATGAAGAGCTGCTTTTAGCCCACCGTAAGTTCTACCATCCTTCCCGGGCAATCTTCTTTTTTTACGGCAACCTGCCGTCAGCAAAGCACCTCAGCTTTCTCGAAGAGCACTGCTTAAAGAACTTCTCTTTAAATCCGCCCCTGCCGCCGCTGCCAAAGCAAAAACGCCTGGACAAACCAATCATTTTAACCCAACACTACCCAACCGAAAATCCGGAAGACAAAACCATTTTTGCCCTGGCCCAGCTGACCTGCTCCTTAAAAGATCAAAAAGAGGCCTTGGCCCTAGCTTTATTAGACCAGATCCTTTTCGAAACCGACGCCAGCTTAATTTCCCGTCCGCTTTTGGAATCGGGCCTGTGTTTGGAAGTCGAAAGTTCGCTTAATCTGGAAATGAGCGAAGTGCCCTGGACCATTGTCTGCAAAGGCCTGGAAAAGGGCCAGGAGCACAAGCTGTTTTCCCTTTTAAAACAAGAATTGCACTTATCCAAAAGCAAAATCACCTCAGATCTGATCGCCACTGCCTTGCACCAGCTGGAATTTTCACGTCTGGAAATCTCCCGCCAAAACGGCCCTTACGGGCTAACACTTTTTTTTCACTCGGCCCTGGCCAAACACCACGGCATCCCGCTGGAAAAAGGCTTGCAGATCCATGCACTGTTCCAGGAACTCTCCTCTGATCTGAAAAACCCCGCGTTTCTTCCCGATCTGATCCAAAAATACCTTTTGGACAATCCCCACCAGGTCCAATTAACCATGCTGCCCGACCCAAAACTTTTACAAAAAGAAGCCGAAAAAGAAAAAGAACTGTTAAAAAACATCCAAAACAATCTGACTCCTTTAGAAAAGGAAAAAATTATCAAGCAAAGCCAGGAGCTTGTCCTTTTACAAAAAGAAAACCTCGAAAAGCTCAAGTGCCTGCCCCTTTTCCCGATCGCCCAAATCCCCCGGCCGGTGCCCGATTTTCCCCTGCAAGCCGCCACCGTCGGCAACCTGAATATCTTTTCCCATACAACCTTTACCAACCAGGTCCTGTATGCCGATCTGGTCTTTGATTTAAGCCTTCTAACTTTGGAAGAACTGCCTTTTTTAACGCTTTTTACCACACTGCTCACCCAAATTGGCTGTCAGCAGCGCTCCTATAGTGAAAACCTGCTCTTCATCAGCGCCCATCTGGGTGATTTTTCCGCTTACCTTTCCTTAAATCCCCAGGCCGGCAGTTCTTCCAAGCTCGCCCCGGCTTTTGCCTTGCGCGCCAAAGCCCTGTTGAAAAACAGCCCCTTTCTTTTCCAAATCTTCCTGGACATGGTCCAAACAGCTGATTTTTCCGATCAAAAAAGAATCAAGGAGCTGCTTCTGGCCCAAATCAGCCAGCTGAAAAACCATCTGCCCCAAAACGCCCTTGGCTATGCGATTTCCGAAGCTTTGGCTGCGACTAATCCATTTTACTTTTTAAACGACCGGCTCTCAGGTCTGCCCTATTTTCGTTTTTTACAACGCCTGGGTGAAAAAAACCGCCTTCAAAACGAGTTGGAAAAAATCATTTTAAAATTAAAAGAACTACAGGAAAAAATCTTCGCCTACCAGCCCCAGCTGGTGCTTTGCTCTTCCGAAACGCCCCAAAGCCCCGAAAAGCAGAGCCTGGAAAATTTCGCCCGGCATTTTTCCAAACCCGCTTTGCAAGCGTTCGTCAGCCGTCCGGAAATTTTACTCCCGCCGGAATATCTGCCGAAAGCCAAAATCATCCCGGCCCCCGTCGCCTTCAATGCCTATGCTTTAAAAGCCCCCGACTACCTGGATCCGGACGCGCCCTTTCTTTTGCTGGCCACCTTTCTTTTGGAAAACCTTTATCTGCATCCGGAAATTCGGGAAAAAGGCGGCGCTTACGGAGCCGGAGCCACTTATGCCAACGGGGCCTTTTATTTTTTTACTTACCGCGACCCGAACATTCAAAGAAGCCTGGAAATCTTTAAAAGTTCTCTTTTGAAAATTACCGAAGGTGGTTTTAACCAAGAGCAGTTGGAAGAAGCCATCCGCGGCGCCCTGCAGGAAAGCGAAAAACCGCTTTCCCCAGGGGCCAAAGCCGTTTGCAGCTTCTTTTTTGCCAAGACCGGTAAAACCAAAATCGAACGCCAAAAGTTTAAAGACGGACTTTTAAGCGCCACCAAAGACAAGATTGCTTCCGCTTTAAACCGGCATCTTGTGAAACAGTCCGGCTTTTTTGCTACCTTTACCGGACGGGAGCTGATCGAAAAACTGCCCGGCGGCCTCCCCTTTGAAACGCTTTAAACCCTTTGCCCTGAAAAAAGAGAATCTTGTAAGCTTTAAAAACTTGCCGTATAATAACTTTTATTTCAAAAAAGGAGCTTTTTGTATGTCTTGGAAAAAAGTAATTGCCACTCCTCTTTTTTTAGTCGCTTGCGCCTTTGTTTTTCTCGCAAGCCCGTTGGCCGCCATTAATGACGGCGTTGCTTCCCTGCTCGATCCGGCTTCGAAAACTTTCATTCAAATTGCCAAAAAAGCCACTCCTGCCGTTGTCTTTATTAAATCCGAGATCAACGAGTTCGGCGCCAGGTCTCCGGAAGAGGGCGAAAACCCCTTTGATTATTTCAGCGACGAATTTTTCCGCCATTTTTTCGGCTATCCGAAAGGCCACGGCTTTAAAGGGCTGCCGGCCCCGGCCCCGCAAATCTCCGGAGGCTCCGGTTTTATTGTCGATGCCAACGGCTATATTCTGACCAATTTCCATGTGGTCAAGGAAGCCTCAAAAATTACCGTGGTCATGAACAGCGGCGATGAACATGCCGCGACCCTGATCGGCTCTGATCCAAGAACCGATATTGCCATTTTAAAGATCGAAGCTAAAAACCTCCCCTGCCTGGCCTTCGGCAACTCGGAAGAGCTGGAGATTGTTGAGCCGGTTCTGGCCATCGGCAATCCCTTTGCCTTGCAAGCCACCGTCACCAGAGGCATTATCAGCGCCAAGGGCCGCAACAACCTGCGCATCTCCGATCTGGAAGATTTTATCCAAACCGATGCCGCCATCAACCCCGGCAATTCCGGCGGACCGCTTTTGAACATTAAAGGCGAGGTCATCGGCATCAACACCGCCATTGTCTCCAAAACCGGCGGCTACATGGGCATTGGTTTTGCCATCCCCTCCAATACAGCAAAACATGTTACCGAACAGATCATTAAAACCGGCTCGGTCAAACGCGGCTATCTGGGCGTCTTTTTACAGCCGATCGACAAAGAAATGGCCGAAGCCTTAAACCTGGAAAAAACCGAAGGAGCACTGATTAGCGGCGTGGCCAAAGATTCTCCGGCCGAAAAAGCCAGCCTCAAGGAAGGTGACATTATCATCGAATACAACGGCAGGCCGATTAAAAACCTGTTTAGTTTCCGCAATGAACTAGCCCTGCTAGATCCCGGCCAAAAAATCAACCTTAAAGTTCTGCGCGACAGCAAAGAGCGCATCGTCAATGTTACGCTCGGCGACAATCCCGACGAGGGCTTTTTGGCCAAGCAGGCCAACCAGATCGGCTTTGAAGTCTCCGAACTGAAAGACGTGCCGGCCGAAATGCTTCAGCAGTTCGGCTTAAACAGCTCGATTGAAGGGCTGATCGTCACTTCCGTTAAACGCGGCTCGCTTGCCGAAAGAGCCGGCCTTCTGCCCGGCATGCTTGTAGTGCAGGTTAACCAAAAGAAAGTCAAAACAATTAAAGACTTTCAGGCGGCCCTGCAGGAAACCGAAAAGAAAAAGCACCTGCTGCTTTTAATCCGCTATCAAAACATGACCAAATTTATCACTATTAAAGTAGGTTAAACAATCCAATTACCCGCCTTAAAACAGCAAAAACCCGGCTTTCCGGCCGGGTTTTTGCTTACATACACACTTTGGCTTTTCCGGCCTTACGCTTCTTCCTGATATGCCAAAAGATCGCCTGGCTGGCAACCCAGTTTTTGACAAATCGCTTCCAGTGTTTTAAAACGAACGGCTTTGGCTTTGCCGGTTTTTAAAATCGAAAGATTCTGTTCGGAAAGGCCGATGGCATCGGAAAGCTCTTTGGAACGCATTTTTCTTTTGGCCAGCATCACGTCTAAATTAATGACAATCGGCATAAGATCCCTCAAATAATTAATTTTTGCTCTTCCTGGAGCTTTTGTCCTTCGCTCATGATCCAGGAAAAAAGAATGATTAAAAAACCAAGGCCGGCATAAAAAAAATTCATTTCATCGATTGAAATGCTGATCATCCTCTGGCCTTTCGCATTGGCAGAGGTAATAGCCAGGCTAAACAAGGCCTCATAAAAAGGCGAGAGCAGCTGCGAAAATAAGAGCAAAAAGCCCATTTTTTTAAAATAACACGTATTTTTTTCGGAAAAAACAATCAGTTTTTCATAAAGCCTGAAAAGTCCAATCAAAAAATAAACGAACAGCAGCTTGACCGCTAAAACAAGGGAGCTGACAAAAAAACCCAAAAGGCGCACGGAAAGCGGCATTTTAAAAAAATCAACCGAAATATTTCCATATTGCCAAACCGTTTGGGGATGCGGCAAAAAAGAAGGCACCTGTCCTCCAGGAAAAAAAAGACCAAGGCCGTGGCCGGTGGCCCAAAACGAAACTTCCAATAAAGGCAGCAGGAAACAAAGCACTAAGAGCAGGTAACGAAAAATCCGGGAAACCTTTTGTATTTTATGCATATAAAACCTCCTGAATAAAAACATATTGAATCAGATTATCGAATTTCGATAACTTTTAGTCAAGAAACAATAATTTAAATCTTTTTGTTTAACGCCGCAGGTTAAAAAAAACCAAAAATTATTCTCAGCTTCCGCTCGTCTGTCTTGATTTTTTTTTTAGCCAGGAATACCATAACAATGTGAAACGGCTAGTTTATTTTAAACCCTTTTACCAAAAACATTTAAATGCTTAAGTTTAACCAAAAAGTCTTAATTGCCGGCTACGGCTCAGTTGCAAAATGCACCCTGCCGGTCCTTTTAAAACATATCGATATTCCCCTTAAAAATATTACCGTTCTTGATTTTGAAGACAAAACCGAAGAGCTGAAAAACTGGACCGCAAAGGGCCTAAAATATTACCGCAAGAAAATTACTCGGGATAATTTAAGCCAGGTGCTATCAGAACATCTGGGAAAAGGCTCTTTGCTGATCGATTTGGCCTGGAACATGGATTGCTGCCAACTGCTTCAGTGGTGCCATGACCATGAAGTCCTTTACATCAATACTTCCGTGGAACAGTGGGACCCGGAAACCGAAGCCCATCAACAAACTCCCTACGAAAAGACCCTGTACTACAGGCATATGAACATGCGGGAAATGATCAAAAACTGGAAAAACACAACGACCGCCGTTGTCGATCATGGGGCCAATCCCGGACTGATCTCGCATTTTACCAAACAGGCCCTGGTCGATATCTCCGTCCGCCTGATCGAAGACAAAAAGGTCTCTCCAGAAGAAGCCAAAGTCCTGCAAAAACTGATCGAAGACCAAAACTTTGCCGAACTTTCCATGAAGCTGGGGATCAAAGTCGTCCATTGCAGCGAAAGGGACACCCAGATTACCAACAAACCAAAAGAAGTCGACGAATTCGTCGGAACCTGGAGCATTGAAGGCCTCAGGGAAGAAGGAACCGCTCCGGTCGAAATGGGCTGGGGCACCCACGAAAAAGAGCTGCCCAAACTAGCCGTGCTTCCGCCAACCGGGCCCATGAACCAGATCTTCATCGCCCAAATGGGCATGAACACCCATGTCCGCTCCTGGATACCCGACCATGAAATTATCGGCATGGCGATCAGGCACGGCGAAGCTTTCGGCATTTCCGAAAAACTAACAGTTTGGAAAAACAACAAGCCCATTTACCGGCCAACCGTGCACTATGCCTACATGCCCTGCCATGAGACTTTATCCTCGCTCTACGAGCTAAGGGCCAGAAATTACCAAATGCAGCCCAAGCTAAGAATCATGAGCGATGAAATCCTCCATGGCGAAGACATTTTGGGCGCCCTCTTAATGGGCCATGCTTACAATTCATGGTGGACCGGCAGCATTCTGAACATCCATGAAGCCAGAAAACTTCTTCCCGGCCAAAACGCTACAACCATCCAGGTTGCCCTAGGCGTTGTTACCGCTGTGATGTGGATGCTCCAAAATCCGCAAAAAGGCGTTTGTCTGCCGGACGACCTGCCCTACGACTTTGTTTTAAAAATCGCCAAGCCCTATCTTGGAAAATTTATCTCAATCCCCTCGGACTGGACGCCCTTTAAAAACCGCCGGGTCTATTTTAAAGACCATCCGGAGAACAATTTTAACCATGAAGATCCCTGGCAGTTCAAAAACTTCCTCTTTGCTCCCGGATAAACCATTGACAGCCCTCTGCTTTTAATCCGGATTTTTAAGCTTCTCCAGGTTAAAACCAATAATATGCCTGATATTTGCGGTAATTTTTTCCAAGGGCCAGTCCCACCATTTAATTTTTAAAAGTTCTGCAATGGTATGATCGTCAAAACGCCTTTTAACTATTCGGGCCGGATTTCCGGCCGCAACCGCATAAGCGGGAACATTTCTACTGACAACGGCCTTAGCGGCAATAATCGCCCCATCGCCAATCCTAACCCCCGGCAACACCGTCGAAGCATAGCCAAACCAGACATCATTACCAACAACGGTATCGCCCTTATTGGAATATTGACCCTTGGGAGTATGTTTTTCCCAGCCATGGCCCATAATGCCAAAAGGGTAAGTCGAAAAACCATCCAACTTATGGTTCGCCGAGCTGGTAATAAAGGTGGTTTTAGCCGCTAAGGCGCAGAACTTACCTATAATCAGTTTTTCTTCCGAAAAACTGTATAGATAGGGAACATTTTTACTTTCGAAATTTTCACATCCGTCGGGATCATCATAATAAGTATAATCGCCGACAATAATCTTTGGGTTTTTAATAATGTTCTTTAAAAAAACACATCTTTTTAAATCCGGCATTTTCCACGGCAACCCCTCAAAAGGATATTTAGCTTCCGGATCAGGTCCATTCATTTTTGTAGCTCCCTTTATTTTTTTTCAGCCAAGAAGTCTTTACCTTTGAAAAAAAACTATCCTATTAAAAAATCAAAAAATTTAACTGAACAGGATATAATATAATTTTATTTTCAGATCAATGCAAAAACTCGACTGATTTTTTCTCTTTTTCATTCCACAGAAAACCAGCAAAACCGGCTTCCAGGGCGGGATACAACGCACTAAAAACTAAAAAAAAATTGCTTTTTTTTAGATTTAAAATGCAAAAACCGTTTTTAAACTCCCTTTAGCTAAAACTGCATTTCGAACAATCTTAAATTAATTATTTATAATTAATAATAATATTTTTATTAGCGTAAAAAGATTAAATTTTGTTATAATTTTTTCAAAAAAAGGCTAACAATGACTTTTTATCCTTGTCTTTTACCTTCAGAAATGAACAAAGCGCTAAAACTGCAAGCCGAGCTGGAAAAAAGTTTGAAAGCCTATGCCTGCGACAGCCTTTTCCCCGACTTAATCGATACAATCAACCATCAAATCATCGAATTTGCGAGCCAGGGCGGATTTTTACACGGCAGAGTTTCGCTTTGCGCTAAGACCTTCCATCAAATCAATCTGCCCGATGATTTATTAAAAACCCTAAACACTCTCGACAAAAAAGAAAAACAGCCGGCCCTTATTTTTGCTTACAAACTGTTCTTTGCTCTTGGCATGAGCCTCAAACCGCAAGACTGTCCGACGCCAATTAAAGACCTTCTGGCTCAAAAAGTCGCTAAGTTAGCCCTCCAAGGCTTTTTTAAACCGCTCCACCCTCCTGCTCCAGTAAAAACGCAAGCTTCAAACGAAACCCTGCCGTTTGCAATCGCCATCGTTGTAATTTTTAGCGTAATCTCTTCTTTTTTATATTATCGGAAAGACTAGCGTTTCATTGCTAAAGCCGGCAAAACAACTTTATCCAACTGCACCGTAAAACCCGTTCCTTTAGGAACTGGGATATCAGGCGCTTACTTTAAATTCTTCTTCCATACTACAATCCTTTTTGGTTGACCTGCTCCCCAAAAACTAGTCCACTTTGAAGTAGACGTTCGTGTAAACTTTATTAACTTTAAAAAAGGACACGAACCTATGAAAAGCAGATTTTCAGAAGAACAAATCA
>JBAZHS010000004.1:0-20313 GCA_041652275.1 Parachlamydiales bacterium | reverse complement strand
CCCAAAGAAGAGAAAAAGCGGGCTTGGCTGATTTTAACGGCTTATTGGAAAAATCAGAAAAGAAATATAAAGCCCTGGTTTTTTAAAGGGCTGGCTTCAATTTATTTGGCTTATTGTGAGCGTTTTTGCGGCGAGGCTCAAATGAGCCTGGATGAGCGGACGCTTTTTTTATCGGAGGCTTTGCGAGCCGAATTTGGGAGGGCCGGATTAGTCTTGGAAAACAGCCTGAACCGTATTGCGGGATACCGTGAGAATACAATGGCGGACGCGGTACAGTTTTCGGTTAAGCAGTCTTTGCAGAAGCTTATCGCAAGATACCGGTTAAATTCTACTCAGGAAACCGAAGAACTGAAAGATTTAGAAGCGTTTTTTCGCCGGCCGCTTGACGGCCTTTCAGAAAAACAAAGACAACAGGCCTCAGATTTTTGGGAGCGGATGAATCCGTATTATTATAATCGTGAACCATATTTATTTTGGGCTTTTAACGGGCGGTATGCGCCGATGTTATGCGGGCTAAAGGTGTCGCAAGTGCTGGCGTTGGTCTGGAAAGCTACAAAGGAAAACTGGCATCTGGTTGTCGATGAAAAAGGAACAGCTGTTTTGCAAAATGGACGGGAGCAGTGGAAAAAAAGCCCTGAGCCGGTTCAAGAAGAGAAAAAAACGGCCCTGATCAGGGTTTTGGCGGAGATTCAAGTCGAGCATGGGACCTATCCGGCCTGTTCGACAGGAACCTTTAATGCCTTGGTCGGTTCTTTGATGGGCATACATCCGGACGTAAAGATTATTCATTTGACATCCCAGATTATCGGCGAGATAATCCAGGAAATTGCCAAAAATGAATTCCGCGGCAGTTCTGCAGAAAAACAGGTGGAATTGAAAAGGATCAATGATTTGGAAGAAAGCGCAAGAAACGAAAGGGAAAAACAGGTCTTGCAGGCTTTTTTTGAGCGTTCAAGAGCAAAGGTTGAGCAGCGCTTGACTGAAATGGGGGCCGTTTTTTTATCTTCTTCTAGTTTTTTTCAAGTTGGCTCTATTTTTGTAAATCAGAATCTAATTATGTCTGCGCAACAATTTAGACAAGCGCTTGAAAGCATGCAGTATGCTATCGGCTGAGCTGTTTTTGGGATCAAGCTTTTCTCCTAGTAGAAAATTTTTTCAAAACGGTTTTTTTTAATTTTGTCTTTTTTCATAAAAAAACGGGTTGGTTGTTTTAATGCCGGCCGCAGCTTTTGGGCCTTTAAAGTTTCTTTTGTTTTTTCAGCTCGCGGTATTTTTTGATGATCTGGGCGGCGAGGGGGGCGGCTTCCCTTCCCGCATCCCCGTAGCGTAAATAGACGACAATGACCAGTTCGGGATTGTCGAAATTTTTTTCAAAAGAAAAGCCGCCGAACCAGATATCTTTGTATTTATCAGCCTTGACCGAGGGGGAAGGGCCCGGTTTGTGCATGAGCTCGGCCGTAGAGGTTTTACCGACAAACTCGTTTTTTAAGGAGCGGTACTCGGGCTCTAACGAGGGATTTTCTTTCAGGCGGCGGATGGTGTTGGGGCGGGCCGAGCCTTTTTCTCCCCACAGAACTCTTCTGAGCCCTTCCAAGATTGTTCGGCGGACGGAAGCGGGCAGGGGTAATTTTCTTTTCATGAGAGCCGGACCCTCTTTGAGCAGTTTGGGCTGGAAGATTTTGCCTTTATTGGCAATGGCCGAGAGCATTACGGCCGCCTGGATCGGCGTGACTTCCAAAGAGTGCTGGCCGATGGCAAAAGAATAGAGCCCGGTTTTATTGGTAAGAAGGTCTTGGGGCAGAAAGCCGGCAGTTTCCAGGGGCAGGGGTAAGCCGGTTTTTTGGCCGAAAGAAAATTTTTGGGCTGTTTTTAAAAGCGCTTCCGGGCTGTCCAAAAAATCACCGGCCAAAAGCGCAAAGTAGACATTCGAGGACTGCTCGAGGGCCGAGAGCATGTCGATTTTGCCCATGTTCGGATGGGAAGAGGCCGGCAGGCGCCCGCCTTTATAGTAACGGGTGTAGGGATGCTTGCTATCCGGGCTGTAGCCGACAATTCCGGGAGTTTGCCGGGTGTCGATGATGGAAAGGGGGCTTAGGATTTCCAGGCCCTGGTTTTTGGCTTTTAGGTCGTTATATTGTTTCATTAAAGCGCTGTAAGCGGTGACGATTTTAAAGAGCGAGCCCGGCGCGGCGGCTTTTTTATAGCTGTAGGAGCTCATGAAACCAAAGCCCTCTTTGGGATAGAAGAGCCGGGCCAGGTCTTTTTCCAAAGCGTTTTTGCGAAGGCCGGAATACTCGCCGAGAAGGGGCCTTTCCAGCTTTTCCGAGGAGCGGACGGTTTTCAGCATTTGGCAGGAGAGGGCAAAGTCCAGTTTGTTGAGGGTTTTGCCCACCTCTTGGATGGGTCCGGCAAAAAGCGTGCGTTTGGCTTTTAAGCCGGAAAAATAGGGCAGAAGTTCGGCTTTTAAAGGTTTTTTGTCTTTAATCCAGGCGCTTAAAAGTTCCAGGCGGTTTTGTTCGAAAAACGCTTTGAAAAGCTCGTTTTCGATCTGGTCGAGGTAGTCCAGGTAGGGACGGGGATAGCGTTTGCGGCTTTTTTCTTCTTCTCGTTTCAGGATTAAAAAATCTTTTTGGTAAACAGAGCGGAATTCTTGGAAGCGGATTTTTTGGAAGAGGGGTTTTAAGAGCGCTTTCAGCGCGGCTTCCAAAAACAGGATTTTTTTGGAAAAGTTCCAATAGCCGGAAAGAGAAAGATCGCCGATCTTCTGTAAAAGCCGGTCGGAAAAGGCCGGGGCAAAAACGGAAAGGCGCAGAAGGTCTAAAAAAAAGAGGCGGTCGTTATTCGGCAGGCTTTCCAGATAGGGGGCCAGGCGGGACTGGATTTTTTCCGCTTCAGCGCTTTTTTCTTCCAAAGCGGCTTTTAGTTCCTGCAGCTCTTCTTCGGCAAGATTTTTGGGGCGGCTGAAAAAAAGCAGCTCTAAAAGAGAAGCGAGCCGGTTGGTTTTAGTCAGATAAAGCAGGCTTTCCGCGTCTTCCTGGAGCAAGACGGCCTTTTTGATGGTCAAAACCTCTTCCAGGGCTTTTTTTAAGCGCGGGTTGCCTGCGCTCATCAGATCGACGAACAAAGGCCATGAAAGCTCCTTTTCTTCTCCCGGCAGTTTTAAGGGCAGGCGGCCGTCGAAAACCGCCTGGACATAAAGCGGGTTTTCAATCCAGCCAAGGGCTTTTTGTTGGCGGCCTTGGGAAGACAGGAAGTCGTTGGGATTGAAATTGGGGTAGCTGGCCAAGGCCAGGATTTCCGCGTTTTTCGGGTTCATGACCACAATCGAGCCGCCTTTGAAAAAAGGCTGTTTTTGAATAAGCGTTTCTTTGGTCTTGGGATTGTAGATCCGGCTTTTGCCTTCCCGGTTTTTTTCATCGGAAAAGAGCAGCCCTTCGGCATATTTTTGCAGCTCCAGGCTGATGGTGGAAACCAGCGTTTTACCTTCTTTGGCCCGGTTCTGGCTTTCCAGTTTTTTTAAAAGATTGCCGTTAATGTCGACCAAAAAACTTTTTTTGCCGTGCCGGCCCCGAAGCTGTTTTTCAAAAAAGCCCTCCAGGCCGCTTTTGCCGATCAGGTCGTTGATCTGGTAGGCTTTTTCTTTAAGCTCTGCCAGCTCTGCTTGCAGTTCCGGCAGGCCTTTTTCGCCTGGCAAAGAAAAAACAAAGATGTTGCCTTCCAGGCGCTGTTTTTGCCGGATGGTTTCTTCCAGATTCTGGATTTTGGCAATGATGGCTTGGTATTCTTTGGCGGAAATGGCCCCGGTGTAGCCGACCAGATCGGAAGCATGCGCGCCTTCCGGGTAGCAGCGTTCCGAGGCGATCTCGGCGATGAGCCCGGGAAGGGATCGTTCCAGCATTTTCAGACGGTAGAATTCTTTTTCCGACAAGTTTTCTTTGATCACGAAAGGCACATGGGGCAAAAGGGCTGCTTTGGCGTAGATCAGATCTTCCAGCCGTTCTTCATCCAAGTTCAGTTCTGAAGAGAGGATTTTGGCCAGGCGGCGGACGGCTTCTTTTCTTTTATAGCGCCGGACAGTCTCGCGGTTGTTCTTTTTTTCCAAAACCAGCGAGGGGATCTGCTTTAAATGGGCGTAGTAGACCGAGGCCCGATAGCAGATACGGTTGAAGGCCAGAAGCCGGCCCTTGCGGTCTAAGATTACGCCGCGGTTGGCCTGCTCTAAAACGGTCCTTTTCTGCGGTTTTTCCGCTTCTTTGAGCCTGGTTTCTTTTTGAAGAATGCTCAAATGCCAGATCCGGAAGACAATTAAAAATAAAAGCAGCAAAATAAAGTTAAGGACTTTTTTGACTTTGGCCTGAGCTGAGTTATCCGGCATAAATGGAACCATAGCGCTTAAGCTTGTTTTTTTATCATAGCCTTTGGCAAAATTTTTGCGGTTTTTTTTTCAAATAAAAATTGAAGCCTTTCTTGAAAAAGAGTTTTTCATTTTTTTGAGTGCTTTCGGCGGATTTGGTCTAAGTGTTTTTTTTCTCAGTTTTTTAAACCCGGTAATTGGGTTTTTTTGACCGGTTTTTAAAAAAAAACTATAGCTATAGTTAAATTCTTGATTAAAAGCTTCTTAGGTTAAAAAAGAAGCCGAAGCCGTAAAAAAATGAAGGAATTTTTAATTTTTTTAATTTTTTTTAGTTAGTTGCTTTTTTACTTTATTTTTTAGCCGGCCGTTTTTTTTTAATTCTCTTGGGAAGATTGCTTCTTTTTCCTTTGAAAAAAACTCGTCTTTAAGTAAAAATATGTTTTCTCTTTTAAAGAGACGGGCGCCTGTAGTTCAATGGTAGAACAGTAGCCTTCCAAGCTACGTGTGTCAGTTCGATTCTGATCAGGCGCTTATTTAAATCATTAACAAAGGAAAGGTTAGCTTGGCACTCAGAGAATTAGGTGTGACAATTAAAGATCTGCTGGAATCCGGCGCCCATTTCGGCCACCAGAAAAACCGCTGGAATCCCAAAATGCGCCGTTTTATTTTTGAAGAGCGCAACGGCATTTATATCATTGATCTGGCCAAAACCATGCAGCAGATCCGCCAAGCGCTTGGCGTGATTGAAGACATGGTGACCCAGCATAAATCGATTTTGTTTGTCGGAACAAAGAAACAGGCCAAGCTGATTGTGCAGGAATGTGCGGAAGCCGCCCAGGAATTCTATGTTTCCGAACGCTGGCTGGGCGGGATGCTGACCAACCTTTCGACCATCCGCCAGTCGATTAAAACCCTGGAAAGAATTGAAAAGCGGATTGCTTCCGGCGGCGAGGGGCTGACGAAAAAAGAGATTTCCCAGCTTTCCAAAGAGCAGGTCAAGCTGGAGCGCAATTTGAATGGGATTCGCGCCATGCGCAAACTGCCGGGCCTTTTAGTTGTGGTTGATCCGATGCATGAGCATATTGCGGTCGCCGAAGCCAAAACCCTTGGCATTCCCGTGATGGCCCTGATCGATACCAACTGCAACCCCGATCCGATCGATTATCCGATTGCCTGCAATGACGATGCTTTGAAAACCATTAAACTGATTTTAAATGCTTTCAAAGAAACGATTGTGGAAAAGAAGAAAGAAATGAACCTTTCGAAGGCCAAAGGCGACAAGGCGCTTAAAGAAGAAAAAGAAGAAAAAAACGAAAGCGGGGAGAAAGCAGATGGCTGAGACGATTACCACCAAGATGCTCCAGGAGCTGCGCGACAGGACAGGCGTAGGTATGAGCAAATGCAAAGACGCCCTGGTCAGAGCCGGCAGCAACATTGATCTGGCGATCGAGATCTTGCGGAAGGAAGGCATGGCCTCGGCGGTAAAAAAAGAGGGCCGGGAGACCAGGGAAGGCTTTATCGGCGTCAAAGAAAAAAAAGAATGGATTGCTTTAGTCGAAGTTAACGCCGAAACGGACTTTGTGGCCAAAAACGAAAGTTTCGTGGCCTTTGTCGATGATCTTTCCGAGCAGCTGGCTTCTTTGGGACGATCCATTGACCTGGAAGGTTTTTTAGGCCTTAAATTTTCCGCCGACGAATCGGTTACGGTCGAGCAGTTCCGTAATCTTTTAGTCCAGAAGTTCGGCGAGAACATCAAAATCAAGCGCATTGAGCTGATCCGGAAGGAAAAACACCATTCCTACGGTATTTATTCCCACATGGGCGGCAAGATTGTGACTGTTGCGGCCTTGAGCGGAGCCGAAGATGAAAGCGATCTGGCCAAGGCGGTGGCGATGCATGTGGCTGCGGAAGCTCCGGATTACCTGAAGCCGGAAGATGTGCCGGCTGAAGTTGTGGCCAAAGAAGAAGAGATTGCCAAGTCGCAGGTTAAGGGCAAGCCGGAAAATGTGATCGGAAAAATCGTTTTGGGCAAGGTCAACGCTTTTTATGACCAGGTCTGTTTAAGCCGTCAAAAGTACATTAAAGACACGAATTCGACGGTTGAAAACTTTGTTAAGAGCGCCGGGGATAAAAACGGCAAGAGCCTGGCTTTGGCCGGTTTTCGGTACTGGAAAGTAGGCTGCTAATTTTTTTTAAGGCCCGGGGATTTTTGGGGCCGGTTTTTTCTTTTGAGAAATTAGCCCTTTTTTGAGTATCCTGAAATTTGTTTCAAAGCTTGAAAACGGAGTTTTTATGCAATTTGAAAGTGACTTGAAAAAAGCTATGCAGGCTGCTTTAGACCATTTAAAAAGCGAACTTAAAGGTCTGCGCACCAATCGCGCCAACCCCGCTATTTTAGATATGGTTTCAGTTGAAGTTTATGGTACCCAGATGAAGCTCAAAGAACTGGCCAACATTACGGTTCCCGAATCCCGGCAGCTTGTAATTTCGCCGTTTGACCAAAATAACCTTAACGCGATCGGCAAGGCCATCGAAAAAGCTAATTTGAACCTGCAGCCAAGGGTCGACGGCCAGGTGATCAGGATTACCTTTCCGCCGATGGACGAAGCTTTAAGAAAAGAGATTGCCAAGCAGTGCAAAAAATATGCCGAGGCGGCCAAAGTTGCCATTCGCGATATCCGCGGACGGTTCATTAAAATCGTTAAAAAACAGAAAGACGACAAGCTGCTTTCCGAAGATGAACTGAAGAAAGCGGAGAAAAAAATTCAGGAGTTTACCGACAGCTTTTGCAAGGACACCGAAGCGCTTGCTGTCCAAAAGGAAAAAGAAATTTTAGAAATTTAAATTGCCGAAAAAAGGACTTAAGCTATAGAATTATAGCCAGTTATCTTGGCCCCATCGTCTAGCCCGGTCTAGGACACTGGATTTTCATTCCAATAACAGGGGTTCGAATCCCCTTGGGGTCACATTTTTTCGAGGCTTTAGCTCAGCGGTAGAGCAATTCCCTTTTAAGGAATGGGTCGAAGGTTCGAATCCTTTAAGCCTCACAGTTTAGCCCGGAGTTTCTCCGGGCTTTTTTTTGTCAAAGGGCCTCTTTGTATTTTCCCGGGCGTTTAAAGCGTGGGGATTGTTTGGGAAGGGAGCTCTGCCTTTAGGAAAAAGGGAAGTTTTTTTAACCGGACTTTTTAATTTCGATGATCGAGCCGGTAACACTGCTTTTTAAAAGAGCGACGATGGCCCTGGCTACAGCTTTGGGAGAGAGCAGCTTCCTGAGGTCTTCATTGGGAAAATTGGTTCTTCTGAGGAGGGTATCGGTTCTCGGCGGCACCAGGACATTGATCTTTAAAGCGGGCTCTTCTTCGGCCAGGGCCTGGGTGAAGTTGACGACCGCGGCCTTGCTGGCGGAATAAACGGCCAGGCCGCTGCGCCCTTTGGCGTAGGCGGAAGAAGCGACATTGACAATTTGTCCGCCCGGTTTGATTTTGGCCCATCGGCAGGCCAGGACCAGTCCGTTTAAGTTGATTTGGATTTGATCTTCGATCTCTTGCAGGGAAAGCTGTTTTAAGGGTCCGGTTTTTAAAAAGCCGGCCAGGTTGATCAGTCCGTCGGAAGCTCCGTAGAGCTTAAAGAGCCGATCTAAAGTGGTTCTGAGGCTGTTTTTTTTTCTCAGGTCGGCTGAAAAGGCTGAAGACCGGGAAATCGGAAAAACCGCCGCCCCGGCTTTTTTAAGCAAAAGGCAAAGCTGGCTGCCGATGCCGCCGGAAGCGCCGATAACCAGATATTTTTTTCCGGCCAAAGAAGTTTTCGGGGGCGTTAGAAGCGGGCAGGTTTTTAAGCGGAAGATCTGCTCGGCTAAAAAAAGGTCCAGGGGAGTAGTGATTTTCAGGTTTTCTTCCGCTCCCTTGGCAATGAAGATTTTTTTGCCCATGGCCAGAACCAGCTGGCAGTCGTCGGAAGCATTGTTTTTTTGCGGCTGTTTTTGGGCCAGCTGGTGGGCTTTTAAAAGCAGCTTATATTCGAAGGTCTGGGGGGTCTGGCCCCTTAAAAGCGTTTGGCGATTGGGAATCCGGGCAATCTTTTTTTGATCCGGACTATAGACAATCGTATCGAAAGTTGGCAGACAGGTGTCGACGGCCCGGTGTTTTTTGACCAGTTTTAAGTTTTCGGCAATGATTTCCTGATTGAGAAAAGGCCTGACGCCGTCATGGATCAGCACCCACCGGGTTGCGGCGGGGGCGGATAGCAGCGCCCGGTAGCTGGATTCCTGGCGGGTTTTTCCTCCGGAAACAACTTTGATCTGCGGATCATTCTGATGTTCCAGGCGCAGCTCTTCCAGGCGGTTTTTGGGGACGCAAAGAATGATCAAATCAAAGGCAGCGCTGGTTTTCAGGGCTTCCAAAGCGTAAAGGTAGACGGGCTTTCCGGAAAGAAGATGGAACTGTTTGGGCGTTTCGCTTTGGAAACGGCGGCCATCTCCGGCCATTAAAAGGATGGCGACTTGCATTTTTTGTCCTTGAAGCAGGCTCTGAGAGGCTTGTTAATTTAAAAAAAGCCCCAGGGCTTCGGCCTGATTATGCCAAAGCGCTTTTTTTTTAGCTGGATTAAAAAAATCTTTTTCTTTTTGCCGGGGAGCTTAATATCGACCAAAAAAACCTTTTCGGCTACGCTTGATCTTTAAACGCTTTAAAAAGAGGCTCTAAAAATATGGAAAACGATACCCGTCATTTGGAATGGATTGAATATGATCTTTTTGAAAAGTATCCCCAAATGGTCTGCAAGACCTATTTGCGCCACGGAGGCTTTTCCACCGGGCCTCTTGCCGCCCTGAACCTTTCCAATAAAGTCGGCGACCATCCAGACTCCGTGAAGGCCAACCGCGCTTTGGTTTTGGAGGATTTGAAAGTGAAAAACCTGGTTTTTGCCTTGCAGACGCATTCGGACCGGCTGGTGGAAGTTACGGAAGAAAACCTTACCAACACCCTTGAGGCGGACGGTCTTTATACCCGGGTTAAAAACATTGCCCTGGGCATCACCCATGCCGATTGCCAGGCGGCGGTTTTTTTCGACCCTGTCCAGCAGGTTTTGGGAGTTGTCCATGCCGGCTGGAAAGGGTTGGTCTTGGACCTTTACGGCAAGATGGTTAAAACTTTGCAAGAAGAAATGGGCGTTTTGCCTGAAAACCTGCTGGTGGCGATCTCGCCTTCCCTGGGCCCTGACCACGCCGAGTTTAAAGATTACAAGCAGGATTTTCCAGAGGAGTTTTGGCCTTTTCAGGTTAAGGACCGGCCTAAATATTTTAACCTGTGGAAAGTGGCCATTATGCAGCTTGCCAGGGCGGGGGTTAAAGAAAACCAGATCGAAGTGGCGCAAAGCTGCACTTTTTGCGAAGAGAAAGACTTTTATTCCTACCGGCGCCAGAAGCTCTCCGGACGCCACGGGACCTTGGCTGCCTTGCTCTGATTGGCAAGAAAGTCTCGGTTATCCTAAATTGACGGCCTTGGTTATGGCCTGATTGACGGGGCTGGTGGAAAAGCGGCTAACAGGGATAAAAAAAGAAATTTGCTCAAGGACTTGTCAGAAAAGGAAAAAATGTGATGGAAGTTCAGACCTTTGCCATTGAAGGGCTTAAGTTAATCCGCCCCAGGCTTTTTTGCGACCGAAGGGGCTATTTTCTCGAAAGTTTCCGCCGGAATTTTTTTCAGTCTTTGGGACTGCCGGAATTTGTTCAGGAAAACCACGCTTTTTCTAAGGCCGGCGCCCTGCGCGGCATGCATTTTCAAAAAGCTCCGGGCCAGGCCAAGCTGGTTACCGTAGTTTCGGGCGAAATCTTTGATGTTGCCGTCGACATGCGCCCGTCTTCTGCAAGCTTCGGCAAGTGGCAAGGGGTTTATTTAAATGACCGGTTTTGCGAGCAGTTTTTTCTGCCCTCCGGTTTTGCCCACGGCTATTTGGTGGTTTCCCCAACAGCCCATGTGCTCTACAAGGTCTCCCACTATTATGATCCGGCTTTAGAAGGCGCTTTTGCTTATGCGGACCCCGAGCTTAAAATTAAGTGGCCTTTAAACAAAAACCAGCAGCTTTTAATTTCGGAAAAAGATTTGAAAAACGGATCGTTTCAAGAGGCGCTGGCCTTATGCTGATATGGCTTTTAGGTAAAAACGGCCAGCTGGGCCGGGCGTTGGCCTTTGAGCTAAAAAAAAACCGCTGTCCTTTTCTTAGTTCCGGCAGCTTGGAAGCGGATGTGACTTCTTTGGAGAGCCTGCGGAATTTTTTAAAACGAGCCGGGAGCGGAAAGCAAAGGCCTGCCGTGACCCACATTCTGAATGCTGCGGCTTATACCGATGTTGAAAAGGCTGAAAAAGAAAAGACCAGGGCCATGCAGGTGAATTTCGAAGCGCTTTTCAACTTGGCGGAAATCGCCCGGACCCTTGGGGCCAAACTGGTCCATTTTTCTACGGATTATGTTTTTGACGGAAAGCTGTCCCGTCCTTATCTTGAAGACGATCCGGCTTTGCCTTTGAATGTTTACGGGCAGAGTAAATTTTTAGGCGAGGAGCTGATCCAAAAACTTTTGCCGGAGGCTTTGATCATCCGCACTTCCTGGCTTTTTGGGGAAAGTGAAAATAATTTTGTTTTTAAAATCCTGAAGCGGATGCAAAAAGAAATTCGTCTGCAGGTGGTCAAAGACCAGATCGGCCGGCCGACAGCGGCCCCGGACCTGGCTTTTTTTACGCTTAAGCTTTTGCCGTTTTCCGGCCTGTTTCATTTTGCCGGAAAGGAGATTGTCTGTTGGCAGCAGTTTGCCCTGCAGATTCTGGCGGAAGCAAAAAAATCCGGTCTTGAGCTGAAAACGGAAAGCATCGATGGGATTTTGTCGAAAGATTTTGCATCCGCGGCCAAACGGCCGGCCTATTCGGCGCTGGACCTTGGCAAAACCGAAAGGCTGCTTTCGCTCAAAGCGCCTTCATATAAAATTGCTCTTCAAAAATTAATCGGTGCTTATGCCAAGAAAAATTAACAGTTTGCTGGTAACTGGCGGCCTGGGCTTCATCGGCTCGGCTTTCATCCGCTTTGTTTTAAAGCAAAAAAATCTTCAGATCCGGGTAGTTAATTTTGATCTAATGACCTATGCGGCCTCGTTGGAAAGCGTTAAAAAAATTGCCAAAGACCCGCGCTATTTTTTTGTTAAAGGCAATATTTTAGACCAAAAAAAGGTTTTGGAGGCGATCGATCGTTTTGCTATTGATGCCTGCATTCATTTTGCCGCCGAGACCCATGTCGACAACAGCATTGCCGATCCCAAACTTTTTTTAAGGACCAACATCGAAGGCACTTTTGAGCTTCTGGAATGTTTGAGAAAAAGGCCTTCCTTGCATTTTCACCATGTTTCGACCGACGAGGTGTTCGGCTCTTTGGAAAACGGTTTTTTTAATGAAGACAGCCCGTACCGTCCGAATTCTCCTTATGCGGCCTCCAAGGCCGCCTCGGACCATTTGGTGAGGTCTTATGCCAGGACCTACAAGCTTTCCACGACGCTTTCCAACTGTTCGAATAATTACGGGCCTTTCCAGAATGCGGAAAAACTGATTCCCCAGATGCTTAAAAAAGCGCTTTTAAAGCAACGGTTGCCGGTTTATGGCACCGGAGAAAATGTCCGGGACTGGCTTTTTGTCGAAGACCATGTTGCCGCCCTTTGGCAGATTTTGCTTTGGGCGGCGCCTTCCCAGACTTTTACAATTGGCGGCGGAGCGGAAAAGACCAATCTGGAATTGGTCAGAAGGCTTCTTGAGCTTTTGGCCTTTGAGCTGAAAGAAGCTCCCCAAAAGTATTTGGACTTGATCAGTTTTGTTAAGGATCGTCCCGGCCATGATCGGCGTTACGCAATTGATTTTTCCAGACTGCGCAAGCAGCTTGGCTGGCAGCCGCAGGTGGATTTGGCCGAAGGATTAAAAAAAACCCTCCGGTGGTATTTGGCCAACCGCGAGTGGCTCTTTTCTCAAAAAGCGCCTTTAAAGCAGCTGATCAAAAAAGCCGCGGTTTCTGATTGTATCTAAAAAAGCGGATTTTCCGGCGGTTGGTTTGCGATAGAAAAAGCCGCCTTTAAGCTTAAGTTGCAGGGTTGGTTCGGAAACAGGGTTTTCAAAAAACTTTCTTTTAGCTTTTTCTTTTCTGATGCGGTTGAAGTTTTCTATGGAATATAAGCTGTTTTAAAAATATTTATATTAATTGGTTGATTTTATAGACTGGCCTTAGGGTGTTTCTAGGTTTGCCGATGAAGCGTTTTACTCTGTTTTTTTTTATTTTTTTCGGCTGGCTTGTTTTAACCGGAGCGATTGATGTTGAGCTGGAAAGGCGCTCTTTGGAAGAAGAGCATATCGAAAATGAGCTGAAAAATTTAAAAGAAGACCGGGCTTTTTTTCCAGAGGAAAATTCGGCGGTTAAAGAACTGGACTTAAAAAAAACGCCGCCGAAAAAAGATTTGGCCAAAGAAAAGAAGCCTGAAATCGGCCAAACGAAAAAAGAAAGCTCCAAGGCTGTTGAAAAGCCGGGCTCTTCAGAAACCGGGATTTTACCAAAGGCTTCGGAACCGAAAGCCATTTCAGCAGATCCGGCTTTATTGGAAACGGACGATCCGGTTTCCCAAGACAGGAATTTACTGGGCGCTTCCAAGACTTCGGGCGTTGATTCTTCCAAAGAAGCTTCTCCCTCCCTTCGCCAGAGCCCTTCCCAGCCGCAGATCAAAGAGCCGACGCCCTCGTTTCACATAGCGCCTAAAGCTGCGCCCGAATCCAGCCGCGAGTCCGAAGCTTTCAAGCCGCAGATCAAAGAGCCGGGCCGCGGGACAAAAAGCATAGATCAGGAGCCGGGCGCAGCAGGCAAAAAAGAAAGCTCTTCGAAAGAAAGAGCTCCTTTTTTCAAGCGTCTGGATAAAGGCTCTTTGGAAGAAGACCTGCAAAAAGACAAAGCCCAAAAGGAAGCCGAAGCGAAAAAAGCCGCGCCCAAAGAGAGCGACGCTTCCCGGGTTTTAGAGGGGAATAAAGCAGCAGAGCCCTATCAGGGTCCTTCAAGAGAAGAAAAAAGCCAGAGCGTCCGGCGGCAGGGCACCTTGCAGGGTTTGATCTTTATCAAGGACATGCAGAAACTTGTGGCTGATCCTTCCATCTATCCCAACGGCATTATTTTAAAAGATATGTGGATTGCGGAAGAGGAAACTTTTGTCGAGACCATGAAAAAATTTTTAGGCCAGCCGATCACCACCGACCTTTTACTGGCGGTTAAAGAGAAGGTGGTCAGGCATTATTGGAACACCGGGGGGCCTCTGATCCGTGTGTTTGTTCCGGCGGCCCAAGATATTTCTTCCGGCAAGATCCAGTTTTTTATCCGCCGGTCGACTTTGGGCGCTTTGAAGGTCAACGCCGGAGCGAATACCCCTAAAGAAAAAATAGAAAACGAGATCAGCGTCAAACCGGGCGACGAGATCTTTACCGGCGATCTTTTGGATGATAAGGCCTGGCTGGAAAACGATCCTTTCCGCTCGGTTGATATTGTTTATGAGCCGGGTGAGCTTTTGGGCACTACCGATATTATTGTCGGCGTCGGCGAGCGCTCGCCGATCCGGTTTTATTCCGGCCTTGAGATCTCTTCTTATAAAACGGCTTCGACCAAACGCTACAAAGTGGGCTTTAGCAAAGGCCACCTCTACAATAAAAAAACCGAGCACCAGGTAAACGCGGAAATCACTCTTTCCCCTTATGTGCACCGGTGGAATTCGTTTACGGCCAATTATGTGATCCCGCTGCCCCGGCGCCAGCGCCTGAAATTTTTTGGCAGCTATGTCAGGACCAAGCCGCAGTGGTGGGAGATCAATATGTCGGAATTGATGCGGGCCAGAGGCGTTTTTTATTCTTTGGGCACGCGCTATGAAATGCGGCTGAAGCACCGCGGCTTTTATTTCCACCTCTGGCAGTTTGGCTATGATTTTAAACGCTCGATGAGCTTTTTGGACTTTCAGGGCCAGATTATTGTCCGGACCATCGATGTCTCCCAGTTCTTGCTGCGCTATGAAGGTGCTTACAAGCAGAAAAGGGGTTCAACCAACCTGGGCCTTTCTTTGTATTATTCTCCCGGCCACATGAGCGCTTTTAACGGCACCAAACAGTATGGCCGGAACCGCCAGGGGGCCAAATGCATGTATTTTTACGGCATTTTTAATTTGGACCATTTTGCCGACCTTCCCAATAAACTGACCCTGATCAACAACCTGATCGCCCAGGCGACCTATGTGCCCCTGATCGGTTTGGAAGAGCTGGCTTTAGGCGGCCGGTTGACCGTGCGCGGCTACAATGAGTCTGAAGCGGTCGGCGATTACGGCCTTTTATTGAAAAACGAGCTGCGCACTCCGCCTTTAAAACTGGTCCGGGCCTTTAAAGACTCTTTGCAGATCCTGGCTTTTATTGATTTTGGTTATTTGAACCATGTCAATCCCAGCGTGCTCAGCGCTTATTCGACCGTGCTGCTTTCCTGCGGACCGGGCTTCAGGTACCGGATTTATAAATATGTGGATGTGCGCTTTGATCTGGGCTTTCAGTTAAAGCCCGTCCATGGCCGGCTTTTTGGCAAGCCCCTGAAGCGCCATGGCCATTTAGGCGCTTATTTAACCTTCTAAAAATTTTTAGGTCTTTTTTAGAGTCGCAGGATTTAAAGCCTGTTTGTTCTTTGGGCTTTAGAGTTTTTTTATTTTTTGCCTGGCGCTGCCGCGCCGGTTCTTGGAAAGAGGGATCTGAATAAAAAATAAGCCGATTTTAAGCTAAACGCTTTTATCGGGGCGGCCGTAAAGTAAAGTGTTTAAAGGCGTTTTTTTTAAGACCGGAGTCGCTGGTTTTAAAGGCTAAAATCACATTCTTGCTTCATGGGCATGTGTTTTTTAAAGAAATTTTTAGCTTTAGGGATGGTTTAAAAAAGGCGGAAAGCGGGCTATTGCCGGGATTGGCCGGTCGCGGGGCCGGCTAATTTTAATTTTAAAGTTTTTTTTGAGCGTTTCCGTTTCAAGGCCTGGAGAGCTTGATTCAAATATTTTTTTACCGGTTTTAAATTTAATTTTAAGAATGTTTTTTTGTTTATTTTTTTCTCTTTTATTTGTTGTTTTTATGTTTAACTAAGTATAATTATTGCCAGCAAGCTTAAGTTAGTTTTAATTAAGTAATCTTAATAAAAAGGAGAAAAAATGAATCTTTCTGAAATTAAACAGGGTGTCCGTGAGAATATTTTATCTTATCCGACGGTTTCGACCATTGCCGGCGCCGGCAGCTGTTTGGTCGCTGTTTCTTTGATTACTGCAGGCGCTTACATCGCCGTTTTGCCCTTGGCGGCTTTAGTCAGCCTGATCGCCTACACGGTTTTTAGTAATTTTCAGACTTATCAAGAAATGCTTTTAAAAGAAAACCGGGAAGGTTTTGCAAGCGACGAGGACAGAAGAGAAGCTTATCAAAAATATTTTTTACAGGAGCATCCTGTGCAAGCGGCAAAAGAGGGCGTTCAAAACGCTGCAAGGGGATTCTGGGCTTGGCTGCGTAGTTAATGTTAATATTTGTTTGAAGGGTTAATTTAAGCCGGCTTGCTGGAAGCTGATAGTGCAACCTCTGTTTATGTAAATTTAGTTTTTAATTCAGGGCCGGGTCTTTAAAAGTTTTTTAAAGGCAGTTTTTCAATCGAAGCGGTGGTTAGTTGGCAAGACCGGTCCCGGCTTTTGGGACATAAAAAGCCGGGACCGGTCTTTTTTTAGCTCCGGATTTTAGATCCGGAAGGTTTTCAGTTCTGTTTGACCGGTATTTTTTTGTTTTTGCCGGTCCCAAAAAATATTTTACTTGAATTGACACCTGAAAAAAACCTGTTATAATTGGGCCTTTATTTTTAAGCTAATTTCATGGATAAAAAGTTTTGCCGTTCCGATTATAAATATGGCTTTGTTTCCGAATTTGAAAGCGATGTTTTTGCCAAAGGGCTTTCCCGGGCAACAGTGATCGAGATTTCTAAAAGAAAAAAAGAGCCGCCCTTTCTTTTGGCTTTTCGTTTGCAGGCGTTTGAGAAACTAAAAAAGATGGCCCAGCCCAAATGGGCTGATTTGAAAATGGAAAGCATTGACCTGCAGGATATTTCCTATTATGCCGAGCCCAGGGTAGCCAGAAAAAAAGAAGGATTTTCTCCGGAAGTTGTTAAAACCCTAAAACAACTGGACATTCTGGAAAAAGAAGAAGGCCGGGTTGCCTTGGATTTTGTTTTGGACTCGGTTTCGGTCGGCACCAGCCTGCAGGAGAAATTAAAAGAAAGCGGCGTTGTTTTATGTTCTTTTTCCGAAGCGGTGCAAAAGTATCCGGATTTGGTGGAAAAGTATTTGGGCTCGGTCGTTCCGGTCGGCGATAACTTTTTTGCCACCCTGAACTCGGCGGTCTTTTCCGACGGCTCTTTTGTTTATGTGCCCAGGGGTGTAGCCTGTCCGCTGGAGCTTTCAACCTATTTTCGGATCAACACGCAAGAAATCGGCCAGTTTGAAAGGACCCTGATCATAGCCGAAGAAGGCGCTTCTTTGAGCTATCTGGAAGGCTGCTCGGCCCCGGCTTTTTCCAAAAGCCAGCTGCATGCGGCAGTAGTTGAGCTGGTCGCTCTGGATGAGGCCACTATTAAATATTCGACAGTTCAAAACTGGTATAGCGGCGATCCGAAAAACGGCCGGGGCGGGATCTATAATTTAGTGACTAAAAGGGCTTTGGCTTCTGGAAGAAAAGCACGGATTTTCTGGGCCCAGGTGGAAATCGGATCGGCGATTACCTGGAAATATCCCAGCTGTATTTTAAAAGGCGAAGAGTCTTCAGGGGAATTTTATTCGGTTGCCATTACCACCGGCCGGATGCAGGCCGATACAGGAACAAAAATGATCCATCTGGGCAAAAAAAGCCGCTCTTTGATTTTGTCCAAGGGCATTGCCGCTGGTTTTTCCAGCAATGCTTACCGCGGCCTGGTGAAGATCCTGCCCCAGGCGGCCGGCTCCCGCAGCTATACCCAGTGCGATTCGCTTTTGTCAGGCAAGAACTGTACGGCCGCAACCTTTCCGACAGTGGAAGTCAAGAACAGCTCTTCTGTGGTGTCCCACGAGGCCTCGACTTCCAAACTGAATGCCGAAGAGCTGTTTTACCTTTGCTCCAGGGGGCTGAGAAAGGAAGAGGCGATTGCTTTGGTGGTCAGCGGCTTTTGCCGGGAAGTGATCAAAAAGCTGCCCTTTGAGTTTGCCCTGGAAGCGGAAGAACTTTTAACGATGGAGCTGGAAAAAGCCATTGGCTAGGCTTGCAAGGGGCAAAAAGAGTTGAAAAGCGCTTTCGAAGAGGCTTTTAAAAATCAGAGGTCTTTAAAGCGTTCGAATGTTTAAGGGTTTTCTTGCTGCAGAAAGGATAAAAACCAGGACTTTGAAAAGGCGGTAAAAATCAGGTATGTTAAAGATTCAGGATTTGACGGTTGCTGTTGAAGGCAAAAAACTGTTGGAGCATTTTTCGCTGGAAGTTCAAAAGGGCCAGGTCCATGTGATCATGGGCAAAAACGGGGCCGGAAAATCCACTTTGGCCAAAGTGCTGGCTGGCCATCCGGCTTACCGGGTTGTTTCGGGAGAAATTAGGTTTTTGGATCAGCTTTTGCCGGATTCCGTGGAAGAACGGGCCCTGAAAGGGCTTTTCGTCTCTTTTCAGTATCCTCTGGAAATTCCCGGCCTTTCCAACTTTGATTTTTTAAAATTGGCTTTGAATGCGAAAAGAAGGTTTTTGAAAAAAAAACCGCTTTTGAGTTCGGAATTTGAAAAGCTTTATTTGGAAAAAGGCGCTTTGGCCGGTTTGAAGCCGGAGCTTTTAAAAAGAGAGATGAACCAGGGCTTTTCCGGAGGAGAGAGAAAGAAAAACGAGCTTTTGCAGATGGCCCTTTTGGAGCCGGCTTTGGCGGTTTTAGATGAAATTGATTCCGGTTTGGACATCGATGCCCTCAAAGAGGTTGCCGGAGCTATCCAAAAGCTTAAGGGCCGGGAAATGGCTTTAATTCTGATTACCCATTACCAGCGGCTTTTAAATTATCTGCCGGTTGATTTTGTGCATGTTCTGGAAGGCGGCCGGCTGGTTAAAAGCGGCGGGCTTGATTTGGCAAGCGAGCTGGAAGAAAAAGGCTACGAGGCTTTTTTATGAAGTGTCTGAACTGTTTTAAAAACAGTCTTTTTTTTCAGGCTTTGGAAAAACAGGCGTGCGGGGAAAGGGAAACCGTTTTTTCAAAAAGCGCAAGAGAAAAGCTGCAAAAGCTGCTTTTAAATCCGGAGCCTTTCGATCAAAAGCTGCCGCTTTGCCGGCTTTATGATAAAAAGCCCAAGTTTCTTTCTCCGAAGGGCCCGGTCTTAAAAAAGACGGACATTAAAAAATACCTGCGCCAGGAAAGCCGCGATTCCGTTTTAGTCTTCCTTAACGGCGTTTGGCAAAAAGAGCTTTCCAGTTTTACGGGTTTGACGGTAGAAAGTTTTGACGGGGGACCCAAGCCTGCCGGCTTTCCTTCGGCGGTTAAAAATTCCGATCTGCCGGCTTTTCAGAAGAGCGGTCTGGAAGATCTTTGGAACCTGGTTTTGGCCAAAGAAAACGGTTTGGGCCTTCTGCCTTTGGCCTTCGGCCAAAAGCCGCTTTTCATTCAAATCCAAAAAGGCCAGGTTTTTAAATCCCCCCTGCAGATCCTGCATTTGGTCTTTGACCAAGAGGCCCTCTGGATCGCCCCCCTGCTTTTTTTTCAAATTGAAGCGGACGGCTTTTTAGAGGTATTGCAAGAGACGGTCGATTTAACCGGCAGTGCTGCGCCGATTTTCCTTCCGGCTTTAAACTTTTTTTTAAAGCCCCGGGCGCAGGTCAGCTGCACCAATTTGAATTTAAACAGCTCGTTTTGGTCGAATGTTTTCTATCAGGTTTTTTTAGGCGAGAAAGCGGATTTTTCGTTTTCTAATTTCAGCGCCGGCGGCGATTTGGAGCTGCAGGATCTGAAAGCCTGTTTAAAAAAAGAGAGCCGTTTACAGGTTAACAGCCTGAATATCTTAAAAGAAAAACGCCAAAGTTATTTCCAAAGCCTGGTCGAACATGAGGAAAAAAGTTTTTCTTCCCAGCTTTACAAAAGTGTTTTGGAAGACAGCAGCCGTTTTTTTTTAGAGGGCGTTGTGGCCATGGCCCAGCAGGCCGAGGGTTCCGAGGGCGCGTTTTTCAGCCAGAACCTTTTTTTAAGCTCCAAAGCCCAGTTTTGGGCTAAGCCGGCTTTAAGAATTATGACGGATGATGTCAAGGCCAGGCACGGGGTCTTCAGCCGCGCGCTTTTGGAAGAAGAGCTGTTTTATTTGCAATCGCGGGGAATCAGGGAAAGGGCGGCGAGAAGCTCTTTGACAGAAGGTTTTTGCCAAGAAGTGTCGAAATTGATAAAGATAGGGTCAGCTGTGAAAAGCGTTGAAGAGGCCTTTTTTTTATGACTTTGGATGTAAAAGCAGATTTTCCCCTTTTGCAAAACTATCCCGATCTGATCTATTTTGATTCGGCGGCCACGACCCAGAAACCGGCCTGCGTGGTCCAGGCGCTGGTGGACTTTTATCATTTTTCCAACGCCAATATCCACCGCGGCGTTTACGAGCTTTCCCTTAAAGCTTCCGAGCTTTTTGAGGAGGCCAGAGTGAAGGCCGCCCGTTTTATTAACGCCGGAACGGCTGAAGAAATTATTTTTACTTCAGGCGCGACCGATAGCCTTAACCAGGCGGCGGTTTTTTTGGGCCGCTCCTATTTTCAGGACGGCGACGAAATTATTTTTTCCCAGATGGAGCACCACTCCAACATTGTTCCCTGGCAGATGCTGGCCTTGGAAAAAAAACTAAAACTCCGGGTTATTCCTATCGATGACAAGGGGGAGCTGAGGCT
>JBAZHS010000003.1:10286-21973 GCA_041652275.1 Parachlamydiales bacterium | reverse complement strand
GCTTTTAGCCATCTGGGGCTCAAAGAAAATCCCGACCTAAGAGCTCAAATTGAAAAATGGGAAACCTATTTTTATTCTGAGCAAAACAAAGAAGAAAAAGCCCAAGCCCTTGCCGATCTTTACATCATTGTCGACGAAAGGGCCTCCGAATATGAACTGACCGATAAGGGCATGCAGGAGTGGATGGCCTCCGGACAAAATTCCGAGAGCAATGATTTTGAGCTTTTCGACCTGGGCTACGAATTTTCCAAAATCGACCAAGATCCGGCGCTCAATGACAAACAGAAAATGGAGCAAAAGACCAAACTGCAAGAAGAAGACGCCAAAAGGAAAGAACGGGCCCATAACCTCAGACAGCTTTTCCGTGCCCACCTGCTGATGGAAAAAGACGTCGATTACATTGTTGTCGACAGCCAGATCATTATCATTGATGAAAATACCGGCCGCCCCCAGCCGGGCCGCCGTTTTTCCGACGGCCTGCACCAGGCCATTGAAGCCAAAGAAAACTGCCCGATCCAGCGGGAAACCCAGACCTACGCCACTGTCACTTTGCAAAACTATTTCCGCATGTATGAAAAGCTCTCCGGCATGACCGGCACGGCCATTACCGAAGCTGCGGAGTTCAAAGAAATTTACAAGCTCAGCGTTTTAGAAGTGCCCACCTACTGTCCCTGCCGCCGGGCCGACTTTGACGATAAAGTCTATATGACGGAAAGGGAAAAATATACCGCCATCTTAAAAGAGATCAATGAAGTTCACGCGCTCGGCCGGCCGATCCTGATCGGCACCGAATCGGTGGAAATTTCCGAAAAGCTTTCCCGCATCCTGAAACAAAACCACCTTTCCCATTCCATCCTCAACGCCAAAAACCACTCCAAAGAAGCCGAGATCATCGCCGAGGCCGGAAAAAAGGGCTCCATCACCCTTTCCACTAATATGGCCGGACGCGGCACCGACATCAAGCTTACCGATGAGGTCAAAACCCTCGGCGGACTACATGTAATCGGCACCACCCGCCACCATTCACGCCGGATTGACCGCCAGCTCAGGGGCCGCTCCGGGCGTCTGGGAGATCCGGGCTCTTCGCAGTTCTTTGTTTCTTTCGAAGATTCTTTGATGCGCCTGTTCGCTTCCCCCCGGCTGACCTCCATGCTCCAGCGCTTCCGCCCTCCCGAAGGAGAACCGATTTCAGCGAAAGTGCTGAACAAGTCTATTGAGACCGCCCAAAAAAGAATTGAACAGCGCAACTACCAGATCCGCAAGCACACCCTGGAATACGACGATGTGATGAACAAGCAGCGCCGGGAGATCTATTCCTTCCGCAACGATCTTTTATCCGCTGAAAACACCCTTTCGCTGGCCGAAAATGTTCTGCAGGAAGCCTGCGCTTTTCTGGTCAAACAGTATTTCCCGGAAACCAAAGAAAAACTTTGGAATATCAAGGGCTATCTGGAATGGCTGATGCTCCATTTCCCGGTCACCTTCGAAGAAAAGGCCTTTGAAAACCAAGAACTTTCAGCCATCGAAAAAATTTCTTCCGCCAAAGTCTTAAAAGCTTTCCAAGACAAGCTGCTCTATCAAAAAGAGCTGATCTTGAAAATCAACCCCGCCGAAACCGAGATCGACCGCCTTTTAAACGAAGTGGTCCGCTCCCTTCTAACCCGCAAGATCGACCAGCTCTGGCAAGAGCATCTTTTAAACATCGACCATTTAAGAAACGATGTACACCTGCGTGCCCACGGCCAGCGAGATCCGCTGATCGAATTCAAACAGGAAGCCTTCCGCCTTTTTGCGTCCCTTTCGCAAAAACTGACGATTGAAATGGCCAAAGACCTTTTTCGTTTTGAAATGATTTCTTCCGAGCAAAAAAGAAGGCTGGAAGATACCCTTAAAGAAATGCGCCTGACCAAAGACCGCAGCCTCGCTTTAGGCCAGGACGAAGAGAGCCCCTCTGAAGAAGCGCCCAAAACGATTGTCACGGAGCCCAAAACAGGCCGCAACGAACTATGTTCCTGCGGCAGCGGTAAAAAATTTAAAAAATGCTGCGGGCTGAAAGAATTAGCTTAAAAAAAACAACCGGAGTCCTTTGGCTCGCCTGGCCTGCTGAATCAACAGTTTAAAGGAGTCTTTCCCATAAGCTCATGGACCGGTTTAGGGCTTTTCCGTTCCCCTCGCTTTTAGAATTTTTTAAACCGACGGAAGGGTGCCTTTCTTGAATTAAACCCGTTTTAAAAAAATCATAAACGGGAAGCGGCGAGTTCGGGGGAAGGACTTCTTCCATCCCTCCAATCTTGCTCTGTTAGGCGGCGCCTTGGGCCTTGTCTTCCGGCAGGGACATTCGCTGGTATATGAGCAGAGAGCTTTTTAACAGGATCACACTCAATTTTAGCTACGACTTTGAGGGTGTTCCGTTCAAAAGGCGTCAAAAGGTCGAGGAAAAACGGAATGAAATTAGCCATGAAAAGAGCCAGATTTTCGGCCGCATTAACTAAATGGCTGACGTTTGGCAGCAAAGTCGCAGCCAAACTAACAGGGCAGGCTGCTAAGAAAAATAACTGCTGGGCAAGACGAATAAACTGAATTATATTCCATCTTTTAATTTCAGATTGCAAAAGCTCTATTTTCTGTGTTATTGCTTGTTTACAAAACGGATCTTGAAGAAATTGTTTTTGATTGGCAAGGATAATGTGTACAGTTTCAAAGGCTTTCAGAGCCGCGCGAACACCTATCTTGGCTTGCAAATCCTCCATTTTAGCGCTTAATGCTTCTTCCGTTAGAACGCTATCGGCTTGAATGTTGAAATATTTAAAAAACTCGCTTCGAAAGATCGTTGCAGCGGTTAGATCGGTTTTTTCAAAGAGTTCTTTAAGTTCATCCAATTTTAATTTTGCGCCCTGATCCCGGCCAAGGGTAATTTTAGCAGTTCTCGCAACGACTTCAACTAAGATCGGAAGAGTGATGATCAAAAACAAAACCGGCAGGATCCAGGGGTTTGCCGTTAAAAAAGCGGCAAAAGAAGCAAAAACGCCAATATTAACTCCGGCAACAGCTGCCATCGAGGCAATACTGGACAGCAGCATGACTCCGCCGATCAAAATTGAAAAGACCGCATCTAAATATAAACGAAGCGCCTGAGTATAGTTTTTATTGATAAGAGACTGGCTCGCTTCTTTGAAGCAAATCAACCCTACTAAAATATTGATTACACCGGCCACAAGGCCGAAACCGCCCCCAATAATGGCAATCGAAGAAACCGCATTTAAAGCCGGCTGAACTGCGGTAAGGGTAGAAAAAGCCAGATAACCGGCTGAAAAAACATCGCCGAAGATCAGGACATGGTCATCAAATTTCCAGTTCGAGTTCCATTTACGATCTAAGAGCTTAAAATTTTCCGTTTTCTTCCTGATCACCTGATCAAACAGGCTTGTCAGAGTGTCTAGCGATGAGCCTGTCTTTACAGGTAAAGTAGCTGCTGGTGCGGCGCCCAGCGTCTTGGAAACGTCTGTTAAAGCATCTGTGTAACCCATAATAAACTCTTTTTGTTAATTAACTATTTTTATCTAACTATTAATATTTTAGCACAGAAGATAATAAAAATAAAACTATATAAATAAAATTATTCAATAAATTAACAAAACATAACTATAACGCAAAGGCTTAACCAACAACAACTTAATCGCTAAAAATTAAGGTGTAAAACAGGGCTTTTTTAAAGGCTTTAACCGCAAGTCTAAGTTCTTAAATTCGAGCTTTTTACATAAGATCATAAAAACCAAAAACTTAAACCTGACATAACAGTTCAGAATACTTATGCCTCTTTTGGATCAGGAATCAATCACAGCCCGAAGGCCGCAATCAATATTAAGTCCGCCCTCAGTACCTTGGTCTAAAAACATAGGGGAAGAGGCCCCCTGCCAGGTACGCCCGAAGAGCTTAAAATCCAAGAATCTTTCAGCCCACAACGGCGGTTTGCCTTCAGACAAGCGAATCCCCCGAGTTAACAGAGAGCTAGAGGTAAATTATTAATGTCTAATAATCAACCAAGGTTAAACATGTCTGATATTAAGCTAAAAAACAGCTAAAATTTCTTCAAAAAAAAAGCCTGTTTTTACAGGCAAAAGCTAAATCTGGCTTTTAGGTTCCGTTTCGCTTTTGTTTAAAAGGCGCCAGCCGCCAAAAGCTAAAGACAGTCCCACTAAAGTATATAAATACCAAAGGCTAGTATCCCATTTTAAGAAAAGCTCGCCGTTAGTGGAAAAAAAAAGTAAAAAAAGCGAAAAAATAAATAAATTGACCCCAAGCGAAAAAAGCAGGGTGGTCAAGATGTTTTTTTTCGAGCCGCCGGCCGTTTTTAAAGGTTCGGCTTCAGAAAGGCTTTCCATAGAATTTAAGGGGTTATTGGGATTAATGGCTGCCGCCTGCTCGGGAATTTCCTCTTTGGCGGCAAAAGGACTTTTTGGCTTATAGGGAGGAGGATAAAGCGAAGAAACCGTCTCTTCTAAAGAAGGGGCCTTCATTTCCGGATCCGGCCTTGAATCCGTTTTGGCAATATCAGCGCCGCAATAAGGGCAGACAATCACATCCAAGTCCACCATTCCATCACAGCTGGGGCACATTTTCATCCGCTTTCGGGTCTGCATGCTCTCTCCTTGATCCAAAACACTTTCTAAACTACTTAAGCGAGATTTTCAAATCAATAGGAAAAAAAACCTTTCATAGAGTAAAATAAAGTTAAAAGCAGGTGTTAAAATGGTTTTTGACCTGGCCGTGATCGGCGGCGGCATCGGCGGCTACTTTGCCGCCATCCGCGCTGCAGAAGAAGGCTTAAAGGTAGTTTTAATCGAAAAAGAAAAAAAGCTCGGCGGCACCTGCCTTAACCGCGGCTGCATTCCCACCAAAATGCTTTTGAAAAAAGCGCTTTTTTTCCGGGAAGCCTGGGACAAGGGGCTCACAGGCGAGCTGAACTTGGAGCAACTCATCGAAGAAAAAGATTCAGCCCTGCAAAAAATTGCAGCTTCTTTAGAAAAACTGGTCCAAAGCCACAGGATTGAAATCCTTTTCGAAAAAGCCGAATTTGCTTCTAAAAACCAGCTTTTATGCTCGGGAAAAACGATTGAAGCAAAAAAAATCCTGCTTGCCACCGGCTCCAAACCTCTGCCTTTGGAAACCCTGCCCTGCGACCATGAAAATATCTTTAATTCAAATTCGATCTTAAATCTAAAAACCAAGCCGAAAAGCCTGGCAATTATCGGCGGCGGCTATATCGGAGCAGAATTTGCGTCTTTTTTCAACGCCCTGGGAGTCGAAGTCTTTTTGATCGAGGCCAAAGCTAGCCTGCTTTCCGCCATGGACCCAGACCTGGCTTTGGGCTTGCACAAGGGCCTTCAGAGCCGAGGGGTTAAGGTTTTCACTTCCTCAGCCCTGCAAAAAAGCGAAAAAACCGCTTCCGGGACCAGGCTTTTTTTACCTGATCAGACCATTGAAGCGGAAAAAGTTTTGGTGTCTGTCGGACGCCGGCTTGAAACAGAAGGCCTTGGTTTGGAAAAAGCCGGATTAACCCTTGAGCCCAATGGCTCGATTAAAACCGACCGGCATTTAAAAACCGCGGTTGACAACATTTATGCCGCTGGCGACATTACCGGCAAAATGCTGCTGGCCCATCTGGCCGCCCGCCAAGGCCTGGTGGCCGCGGAAAATATCGCCGGCAAAAACACCCTGATCGATTACCGCTGTGTGCCCTCGGTTGTTTTTAGCTCTCCTGAAATTGCCTCAGTCGGACTTAGTTTGGAAGAAGCCCTCACGGAAAACCCGAAAGCCAAAAGCCTGAAATATCCCGCTTCCGCCCTCGGCCTTTCCATCGCTTTAAAAGAAACCGAAGGTTTTGTCAAACTGGTTTACGACGGAGAAAATAAAACAATCCTGGGAGCCCATCTTTTGGGAAAAGAAGCGGGATCCATGATCAGCGAAATGGCCCTGGCCATGAGCGCCGGCTTAAAACTGGACGCCTTGGAAAAGACCATTCATCCCCATCCAACCAAAAGCGAGCTTTTTTCTGAAATTGCTTTTTTGGCCGCCGGCTTTCCCTGGCACTTTCCGCCGATTAAAACCAATTCCCGATTATGACAAAACTACCCTCGACCCTGCATTTGCCCCTGGCCGCCTGCTCCAAAGCGCCCAAAACTCTCACTCTTTTAAAAAAGTACCTTCTGCACACCGTTTGCCAGGAAGCCAATTGCCCCAACCGGCTGTTTTGCTTTTCCCAGCAAAGGGCCACTTTTTTAGCTTTGGGCAATTTCTGCACCAGGGCTTGCGCTTTTTGCCTTTTAGGACTGGCAAAAGCAAAAAACAAACTTCCGGCCCCGGACCCCGAAGAGCCCGCCAAAATCGCCCTTTGCGCCCATAAGCTCAACTTAAAGCACCTGGTCTTAACGCAAGTCACCCGTGATGATCTGGAAGACGGCGGAGCCGAACATCTGGCCCAAATCATCCGGGCCGTTAAAAAAAAACTGCCGCAGATCACCTCTGAAGTGCTCTCTTCTGATTTCCAGGGATGTTTTTCAGCGGCGGACAAACTGCTAAAAGAAAAAATCACCATTTTCAACCATAATCTGGAAACCACTTCCCGCCTCACCCCCTATCTGCGCGATCCAAAAGCTTCTTATACAAGAAGCCTGGCTTTATTAAATTACGTCAAAAAACAAAATCTCTGCCAGGTCAAATCCGGCCTGATGGTCGGTCTTGGCGAAAAGCCAGGCGAAATCAAAAAGGCCCTGGAAGACCTCAAAGCAGCCGGCTGCGATCTGGTTACAATCGGCCAATACCTGCCGCCGAGCAAAAAAAATTATCCCTTAAAAGAATATGTGAGCTTAAAGCAGTTTCAGGAATATCAGAACTTCGGCCGAAAGCTCGGCTTTAAAAAGATTTTGGCCTTTCCCCTGGCGCGCTCCAGTCTGAACGCCGAAGAGCTTTTTTAAAACGGCAGGCAGGCTTTTAAAAAAATCCGGCCTTGCCTGTTTTGGCTTTAACCGTTTTAACTTAAAACCGGCCCTCTCTTTCGGCTTTAACCCCTTTGGCTTAAAACCGTTCTTGCCGGCTGCTCCCAAGTTATCCTGATCGAAAAGTCCGCCGGCAGCGCCTGTTCCCTGGCGGTTCAAAAACGCCGGCGTTAAAAACTTTAAGCTTTTTATTTTACCGCTTTTTGAATTCCAGCTCTGTTTTATAAGGTTAATATTTAACTCCTTATGTTTTAGTTGTAATAACTCTAACCGTTTTTAAATTAAATTAAACTAAAATTTATATATTTTTATATTGATAAATTAATTTATTGATATTAACCTATAATAAGAGGGGTAAAGGAAAAACAAAAGACATAATTATGTCAGTTCAGATCAACAACAAAAACGTCTCGATCACTTCGGTTGTCCTGGCCGGCGGCCAGGGCACCCGCCTTTTTCCTTTAACCCTCCGCCATTGCAAGCCCGCAGTGCTGTTCGGCGGCCGGTACCGTCTGATCGATATTCCGCTTTCCAATTCTTTAAACTCGAATATTAAAGAGATCTTTGTTATCGCCCAGTACAATACCAGAGAGCTCAAAAGCCATATCCAGACCACCTACGGCTCGCCTTTAATCAAGTTCGTCACACCCCAGGAACTTTCCACCGGCGGTCAGCAGCTCTTCGAAGGCACCGCAGACGCTATCCGCAAAACCGCCAACCGGATCTTTAAAAATAATTCCGATTACATTTTGATCCTTTCCGGCGACCAGCTCTACAACATCGATTTTCATGAAATGCTTAATTTCGCCATCAAAAAAAATGCCGACCTGACCATCGCCACCCTGCCGGTTTCCCGGGAAGACGCCCCGCGGATGGGCATTTTAAAAACCGACTCCGAACATTTGATTACCGAGTTCGTCGAAAAACCCAAAGACGAAAAAACCTTGAGCAGCCTGCAAATGGACGAAGCGCTTATTCAAAAGGTCGCCCATAACTTCCCGCATCCGATTTCCCATCTCGGCTCCATGGGCATCTATATTTTCAAACGGCAGGCTTTAGAAAAACTTTTAAAAGAACATGGCGCCGATTTCGGCAAAGATCTTATCCCCCTGCAAATGCAGCGCGGCAAGACCTTCGCTTATTTCTATGACGGCTACTGGGAGGATATCGGCACCGTCGAGTCTTTTTATAAAGCCAACCTTTCGCTCATCCATAGCAATTTTGCTTTAAAAACCTACGACGAGCAAAAGCCCATCTATTCCAAAACCTCCCACCTGCCGGGAGCCAAAATCTGGGGCACCAGCATAACTTCTTCCATGATCTGCGACGGCACTATCATCGAAGCCCAAGAAATCAAAAACAGCATCATCGGCCAAAGAAGCTGCATTAAAGAAAAAACAATTATCGAAGATTCCATCATCCTCGGCCACCCCAACTACCATGCCTTGGACAAGCACTTTTCCATCGGCTCCAACTGCCTGATTAAAAAAGCCATTCTGGACGAAGGAGTGAAAATCGGACACAATGTAAAACTGGAAAACCAGCAGAATTTAAAAAACTATGATTCGGAAGAGCTGTTTGTCAGAAACGGGCTGATCATCGTTCCCGCCAACACCATTCTCCCCGATAACTTTACATTTTAGTTTTAAACCATCGGCCAATTAAACTTTCCTCACCGTCTTTTTCCAGTTTATGGCCGCCGGCACTTCGGTCTAAAACCCGGGAAGCTGATGGAATTGCCCGAAGCCGGGAACCAGGAAGCCTTCGCCTTCAGGCAAAGGAGATGCAACCGGACCTTTCTTAAAAATCGTAAAACAATTCCCGGTTTAAAATCTTATACCAAAGCCTTCCCTAATTAAACCGGCCTCTTTATACTAAAAAAAACCGGGGTTTTTTATGCGTATTTTTGCCCTTGCCGATCTGCACCTTGCTTTTTCCACTCCCGAAAAAACCATGGAAAGCTTCGGGCCTGTCTGGCACAACTACCTGGAAAAAATCAAACAAAACTGGGAAAAAACCGTTCAGAAAAACGACCTGGTCCTCCTTCCCGGCGACATTTCCTGGGCCGGAAAGATCGAACAGGCCGAAGCTGATTTTCAGTTTCTGGAAAAACTGCCGGGCACCAAACTGATGGTCAAAGGCAACCATGACCACTGGTGGCCCTCGAGCGCCAAGCTAAGGGCTTTTCTGCCTCCTTCCATTCATTTCTTAAGCTCAGATGTTTTTAACTTTCACGGAGCTTCCATTGCCGGCAGCCGGTTTTGGGAAGCGCCCGATTTTAACTTTAACGAATATGTCACCGCCCCAACTATTCCGCGCACCGAAGAGCAGATCAAAAACAACCTTAAAATCTATGAAAAAGAAATGGTCCGCTTAAAAACTTCGCTCAGCCTTTTAGACCCTAAGGCCGAAGTTAAAATCGCCATGACCCATTACCCGGTGATCAGTGCCGACCTGCAACCTTCCCAAGCCTCTTTGATGCTGGAAAAAGCCGGCGTTTCCATCGCTGTTTTCGGCCATCTGCACGCCTTAAGGCCAGGGAAAAAAATGTTCGGACAAACGGCCCAAACCAAATATCTGCTTTGCTCGGCTGACTTTCTTGATTTTCAGCCGCTTAAAATATTTTCAAAAGCCCCCAGCCTTTGATCGCCTTTCCCAATCTCCTCAGTAATTCCGCCAGCCTTGGACCGTGCTAAAAGCGCTTGCACAAGCTGCTCTTTTTTTTCCAAATCAAGCCGGCGATAGTAATCCAGGGCTATCTCCATCAGCTCGGTTAAATCCGTTTCATTCCGCACCAAAGCCAGGGTCTGTTTGGCCAGGTGCAAAAACAGCTCAGGGTCACCTTCTTCCACCATAAACAGCAAAATTTCCATCTGCAGGTCTAAAACGGGGCTTTCTTTCAGTTCCCTGATTAAATTCTTTAAAATAGAATTGGCCTCGGCAGCATCTTTTTTGATGGCGATTTTTACCCTTAAAAAATCAAACCAGCGCTCAATTGTTACAAACGGATAAAAACCCTCGATCAGCTCTTCGGCATAAAGCTCATTGGAAGCCTCGATCTGGTCAAAAACATAATCGTAAAGAAAAAGCTCCAGGTTATGCCCAAAATGGCCGGAAAGCGAATGGAAAAGCTCTTTAGGAACAGCTCCCTGATCAACCTGCTTTTCTAAAATATCCAAAAGCGCCGCCAAGGCATCCTGCAGGTTCTCGTCGCTATCCATAGCGCCCAGACTGTACAAATGGATCAAATGGTCCATCTCATCGCAAAAAAGCGAAAGGCCCGCTTTTTCCGGAAGCAGGCGGCGCCAAAGCTCAAAACAGATTAAATAGATCTTTTCAGTCTGTTCTTCGCCGAACCTTTGAAATTCTTCCGCTGCCAGATCTTCCGGCGCCTCATAGTTCTCGGCAAGCTCCAGAAAACGCGCTTTGTCCAAATCCAGGCCCATAGCTTTAAGTTTTTCGAAAAGCTTTTCTAAAGCCAGCGGCCTTAAGTCTTCGACCTGCCAGGCTTCAACGGAAAGCCGGGGATTTTTTAAAAAATTATATTTCAGCAGATTGTAAAAAGCCTTCGGCTCTAAAGAGATTTGCTTTTCCATAAAAAAAACCAGCTTCCTAAGATGGTAACCGAAGGGAATTTCCAATTGCAAGCGCTTTCAAAAAAAATCTAATTCGCTGAAATCCAAAACTTTCTGCTCCCACTAACGGAAATGGTTCCGCGCCAAAATTCTTGTCTGGCAGAAAAGCCTCACTTTCCGTAAAATTAAATAAAAAACATGGTGTCCAATGTCTTCTGTTATCGGCCCTGATCTAAGCTTTTTTTTCCAGGCCCATGTGCTCGGCACACCCCTGAACCTGAAAGATCCTTCAATTGATCTCCGCATCCAAAAGATCGCTTCCAATCTGAACTTTTTAAAAAAAGAAGATCTGGCGAAACTGGGCCGCAGCGTCCAGCTTGAAATCTTTACCGCCGCCCTGCAGAAAGACGGCTTAAGCGAGCGGATTAAAACGCTTTTGCCCCCGGCGCTGTTTGCCGAGCTTTTAAAACAGCTGCCAACAGAGCTGAAAACACAAATGGCCCTTTTGGCACTGGAAGCCGACGGGGATAAGTTAAAACTGCGCTATAATGCCCGGCTGTCGGCTTCCCAAATCGAAGAACTTCTGGCCGCCTTCCCGGGAAAAGAAAAAATCCTCCAGCTCGACCTGAGCGGCTCGAAAAATCTCTTTGATCTCACCTGCCTTAAGAGTTTACCGAACCTCGAAGTTTTGTATTTAAATGAATGTTCCGCACTAAAAAATCTCGCCGGCCTCCAGATGCTTCCAAAGCTGCGCGAACTCGAGTTGAAAAGCTGCTCCCAGCTAAAAACCTTAGAGGCTTTGGAAAACTGCCCGGACTTAGAATCGCTGGACTTAACCAACTGCAGCGGCCTGGAAACGCTTGCTCAAGAAACAGACGGCGTCCGCAAAGGGCTCTCCAGCCTTCCGCATTTAAAAAAACTTTCTTTATCAAAGTGTACTTTTGTTTTATCTCCCCAGTTTGCCGCTTTGGAAACCCTCAGCGGTTTGGAAGAGCTTGATCTTTCTCATTTGCCTTTAATTAACGAGATCGCTTTTTTAGGCGCTTTCAAACAGTTAAAAAAACTAAATCTTGCCTATACTTCCATTTCCGACGCTTCCGCTTTAAACCATCTGCCC
>JBAZHS010000003.1:0-10276 GCA_041652275.1 Parachlamydiales bacterium | reverse complement strand
AGGCCAGCTTTGAGGGCTGTTCAAAACTGACGACCTACCCGCTTTGGTACAAACAGGAAAAAGCTTAAAATTTTCCGTCGGATTTGCTAACCGCTAAATCCGGAGCTCTGCCAGATTTCCACTAAATTCCCCGCCGCTTCCAGTCCGCGCTCCCCGCTAAGAGTTTGCTGCAAAGCAAAAACCGCCGCCCGGTCCAAACTGGAAAAATAATTCTCGATGGCTTCTTGTGTTTCAAAATTCAAGCCCTGTAAAGTCAAAGCTTCGGAACGCCGGAAAAGATCTTCAAAACGGCGGTCCCGCTCATCAATCCAACCGGACTTGGCCCTTAAGATCAAATCTAAAAACGGGTCTTCGATCCGAACTTCCTTTTGTCCGCCCCTCTCTAAAAAAACCTCGCTTTTAAGGCCCTTTTCCGCAAACAGGCCGGCTAAAACCATGTACTTTTTCCGCGGCGGTATTTTTGTGGCGGCTTTATCATCAGCCAAAGCTCCGCCTTCAGCAAAAAGCGCTAGGGCCTCGGCAACCAGCACTTCGACATTTAAATCCTTGATTTTAAAATGGGCCAGGGCCTCTTGTAATAAAACCTTAAAACCTGTCTGGCTTAAGCTCTTCCGCCTTTTGCATTTTTCCAGCTCTAAAGCAGCCATCTGCAAAGAAAGAAAGCCCGAAATATCTTCGCCGGAAGCTTTTAAAGCCTGAATAAATGCATCCATTTCCCTTAAAGCATATTTGGAGCCCTTAACCAGGCTTTTTTGTAAAGCAGCCAACCGCTGCTCCGGGCTTTGCGCCCTTTTCCCGTCCTTTGCCAACAAATGGGCCAGTTGCGCCGAAACCTCCTGAACGGAAATAATCGAAGAGTGCCTTTCCGCTAAACCCTTAGCTTGGAAACTACGCGGTAAAACAGCTTTCCGTCCGGAGCTGGAAAAAGCCTCTTTTTGCAGTTTTCTTTCTGCTTTTCTTTGAGCCTTCTGGGCTAAAACCGTATGGCGGTATTCTGCCTGGGTATAAACCGCTTCTTCAAAAAAACAGGTGCAAAGAGCGGAGCGCAGGGCGATCTGCAAAATCTTTTGCTCATATTCTTTCCGCCCGGGGTCTTCTTTTTCCGAAGACGGCTGCAAATCCTTTCCTAAAATCCGGGCCAGCTGCCGGGAAGACGCATCGTCTTCATCGATCTTTTGGCATATTTTGATCAAACGCCCCGCTTTCAAAGCCATTTTCGCCTTTTTGTATTCGGCCGAATCTTTTCCTCCCCAATCCTTCGTATAAGATCGCAGCTCTTCCAAAGTAAAAGCCGCCGCTTCCCGCCACAGCGCTTCCCGGCCCAAATCGGTTTTTTGCTTTAAAAGCTTTTCAAAAACCATCTGCCGCAAAGTTTCCCTTTCGACCAGCTCTTCGAATTTTTCCACCTGATCAAAAATCTCGGAGATCTGTTTTTGGTCCTCTTCTTCTAAAATCCCGCTTAACACCTGCACCTTCCATTCCACCCATTTTTCCGGACAATCGCCGCAAGCGCGAAAACGCTGCAAGCCGGCCATGATCAGTTCCTGGGCATAAAAGGCTTTTTGCGAAGAGGCCAGGCTCAAATGGGCAAAAGTATTGCGGCGGCTGGCATAGTGCTCGGTATAAAATTCCAAATCCAACGCCCGTCCCGCCTCATGCAAACAATCAGACGAGCCCACAGGGTTCAGCAGCTGCGTGGCAATGACATCAAAGATCAGCTTGGCCAGCATCTGTTCGGCCTCGGGCATCTCTTTTTCCTCAGGCACCAGCTCAAAATCAATATCCGACCGCCAGCCCGGCGTACCCAGGGCCCGGCCTTTAACGCTTCCGCAGCCCATGCTCTTTAAAGCCTCATTGCCAAGCTCTGCCACCAAAGCCACAAATTCCCAGCGAAATTCTTCCCAGGAAGCCGTTTGACGGCGCTGATAAATAAGCTTTTTTCCCATCTTCTCTTTCAGTTCCTCTTTCAGGCTTTCCCAGGTCTTGCCGGCTTGAATGGCTTTAAACTTGTCTTCATGCTTATTTAAAAAAGCGCTCAGCCTTGCCGCAAAATCAGGCTTGGCCAGACAAAGTTTTTGCCAGACCTGGCCAGAGCTTTCCCCAAAAGTACTAAAAGGCTCTTTCAAAATGCCGATAACAGCCTTTTTCAGCGTTTTGCCGCTTAAAGGAATGTGGCTTGGGGCAGTTTTTTTTTCGCCGGACCCGGACGGACCTGCTGGCGTCAGGGGAGCGGGACGGCCGATTCTGGGCATAAAGATCCTTGCTCTTTTTCATCCTTATATTCAAATTGGCCAATTTTAAAAAGCTTTGCCGTAAAAGTCTGAGAAAATTGTTTTGCTCCGGTTAATTTTTTAAAAAAAGCTTATTTCCAGACCTGCCTCGATTGTCCGATCAATACATCCAGCAAAAGCAGGCCCGAAACAAAGCCGGAAAAAACAAAAAGCAAACGAAAGCCCCTTTTCCAATATCCCCCCTTAAGCTAAGCTTTTAACCCTATGAAACATTCCTTTTTTCTTTTAGAAATCTTAATTGCCTTAACCCTTTTAACCCTTGTTCTGCCCTTTTTAATCCAACGGCCCGCACTTTTTTTAAAACAGGAAAAAAAAGCGCTCTGGGAGCTTCAGCAAGAGCTGCTTTACCGCGAAAGCCTCAACCAGATCAAATTAAAAATCTTTCAGGGAAAGCTTCCTTTAAAGCTCGCAGGACCAAAACAAGCCGCGGTCCACAAGCTCCCCGCTGTTAAAATCGAATTGCCGGGCCGGCTTTCCAAAAATATCGAGCCGTCTTTCCGTTTAACCATCAACCCCAAAAAAACACGGCCCAACCCAGACGGCTCCAGCTTCGATCTGGCCAAGCTGGAAATCTGTTTGGAAAACACTAAAAAATTCCGGCCTTTTCAAAAAAGAAAAAGCTATCTTCTCATCAAAACAGACCGGATCAAAAACAACCCTTCGCCCTCTTCCTAACATGGCAAGCAAAAAAAGCTTTACTCTTTTAGAGCTGCTGGCGGCCCTGGTTCTGGCCTCCCTGCTGCTCTCTTTGCTTTTAAGCTTTACTTTTCAGCTCTTTGGCCTCGAAAGAAACATCAAAATTACCAAAGAGCTTTTTTTTCAAAGAGCCGCTTTGGAAATCCGGCTCGGCCAGCTTTTGGGCGCCCTTAGCCCGCCGCTTAAAGATCAGCCCCGGACCTTGTATACAAAAGATTCCCACCTTTTTTTTTATTTTCAGGGCGGCGTCGATCCGAATCCTTTTTTCAGTGGAAAACTTCTTGGCGAACTCTTTTTGTCAAAAAGAGGCGAGCTGGTCCTGATCACCCGGTCTTTAAAGCAAAAAACACTTTGCCGCCAAGAACTTCTTTGGGAAGATGCCACTGGCCTGGAATTTGTTTTTTTTCAAAAGAACGCTTCCGGAAACCCCCAGAAACCCCCGTTTAAAAAGACCCGCCTGTGGCAAAAAAACGGCTATCCCGACGCCCTGAAAATCAAGATTACCCCTAAAACCGCTTTTAAAAACCCGGACCGCAAGGCCGGACCTGCAAAAACGGAAAAAATCCGGCCCTTAAAATACATCTTCTTTTTCGAACCTTTCGCCTTAACTTTAAATAACGGGGAGGAAAAATAGCTTATGCAGTTTCTGCCCCTGCTCTTTTCTTTTTTCTTGATGGTCTCGGTTGCCTTCAGCTACCTTTTTCAGGGCCTGCGGCAAAGCGCCCTTTTAAACCAGGACCTGGCGGCCCATTTAAGCGCTTTAAACAACCTGGAAAACTGCGCTCAAAAAAGCCTTTTCAAGCAACTCTCCTCACCGCTGAAAAAACCGAACGGCGGAAAGACCGAAACCCTCCTAAAAAAAACAATCCCCCCTTCTCCCAGATCTTCCCAAAAAGCCGAAACTTCGAAAAAAGAAAGCAAAAAAACCAGAAACTACCGGCGCACCTACGCTTGCGCCAAACTCAATTTGTATCCGCTTTTCAAAGAAGGCCGGGAAAACCAAAAAGAGCTCTTTTTTTTATTGCAAAAACTTTTGGAAGGGCTGTTTCCCGAGCTTTTTCAGGAAATTACCGCCGAAAGCCTGATTTTAGAGCTGATACAAAAAGCCCAGCCCTTAATTTTAGCCCGGCAATCCCTGGAAATCGAAACGCTGGTCTTAAAAAATGCCCAATGGCAAAACCTGCTCTACCGCCTCTTGCAAGGCAGCCAAAATTACGCCTTAAAAAACTCCTTTTCGCTTTTAGACTATGTTAAAATCCAGAAAAATGCCGGCCGGACCATCTGTTTAAAAAAATGCCCGCCGGAAATGCTGACAGCGCTTTTCGGCAAGACCAGGGGAGAAAAAATCCTCAGGCTCAGATCCGAGCGAAAAGAGTTCAAGCTCGCCAACATCCTGGCGATTTATGAAGAACAAACTGAAATTTTACCCATTCCCTTTAAAGCCTTTTTTTGTGTTTCCCATTCCAGCCACAGCTCAAATGGAGAAATCCAGGCCTTTGATGAAAAGAGGCGGGTCTGTTTAAAAAAACCTTTTTGAAAACACGGCCTTTCAGATCTTTTCAGGCAGATGCAAAATAAAAGTCGACCCCCGGCCAAGGCAAGATTCGACCTCTATTTTACCCCGGTGCTTTTCGACAATGCTTTTCACTAAAGCCAGGCCCAGGCCCGTCCCTCCGCTTCTCCGCGAAAGCGCTTTGTCGGCCGTATAAAAACGTTCGAAAACCCGCTGGCAGTCGGTTGCTTTCAGGCCGACGCCCCGGTCCTGGACCTTGACCAGAACCGCCGGCGGCTTTTTTTCCAAAATTACCCGGATCTCCGGAAAATGCTGGGAATATTTGACGGCATTTTCCAAAAGGTTGCCCAAAGCCAGCTCTAAAAGCCCCCGGTCGACCAAAACCTCGGTTTTTTCTTCAGTCAGCTCGCTTGTAAAATGCACTTCCGGATGGCGCCGCAAAAGCTCCTTTTTCTGAACTTCCAGAACTTCTTTCAGATCGCAGCCGGTCAGGTTTAAAACCTCAGTGTGTTCCAGTTCAGAGAGCTTTAAAAGCTCGGCAGTAATATTTTCCAGTCTCTGCGCCGTATTGATAATCGTTTGGACAATCTCCCCCGACTTTTCAGAAGAAATTTCCGAAAGGTCCTGCAAAACTTCGGCAAAGCCGCGGATAATGGTAATCGGCGTTTTCAATTCATGCGAAACATTGGCCGCAAACTCTTTGGCTGCCTGCAGCCTCCTTAGGTCCGCACTGTTATCTTGAAAAACCAGTAAAAGGCCCTGTTTTCTAAAAATGGCCGTCGTTTCCAAAAAGCGGTTTAAAACACCGTCAAACAAAAGGGTCTTATGCTGTGCGGTTCTAAAAGTCTGCGCCTTTTGGGCCAAAGCCAGGCACTCAGCGAAAAACTGGCCCCTGATTTCTTTTTCGGAAAAGCTTGGGGCCGTTTGAACCATTTGGTCTTTTAAAGCCGTCAGGCTTTGCCCTGCTTTTAACTGAAACAACCGGCGCGCCATTCGGTTGGCATAAGCCACCGAGCCCTTCCCGTCCAGGACCACCACCGCTTCTTTCAAAAAATTCAGGATTTCATCTCCTGCCTTTTTGGACCGAAACAGGGGGAAAAAAAATCTGCGGCCCTTCCGGTCCCAAAAAACTTTTTTCAGCCAGGAAAAGTTGGCCGTCCTTTTGCCCTTGCCCTTGATCCGCTTTACCGCTATCCGTCCCTCAAAACTTTGTAAAAAACCGACCAGGACCCAAAAAACCGGGAAAGCGAACAAAAAAAAGGGATCAAAACCACGCCAAGCCAAAAAAACCAGGTAGAAGAGCCCGCCCACGGCAGCCTGCGGCCCTAAAAAATATTTTTTCAAAAAAAACCGCCCTTTTTTTCTTACAAAACCTCGGCCGGGGGATAGAAGCTCTCAAAGCCCTTTTCCGTAATTGCAACGGTATCTTCCAGCCGCACTCCGCCCAAACCCGGCAAATAAATACCCGGCTCAATAGTCACTACCATGCCGGCTTTAAGTTTAACCTTTCGGTCAACCCCTTTTTGGTTTAAAGCCGGGAACTCGTGCACCTGAAGGCCAACCCCATGGCCCAAACTATGGGGAAAAAACCGGCCGAAGCCCGCTTTCTCGACCAGGCCCCTGGCCTTTTTGTCAACGCTGGCGACCCTAACCCCCGGCTTCAAACACCTTAAAGCCGCTTTTTGGGCCTGTAAGACGATCTGATAGATCTGTTTTAGCCTAGCTTCGGCCGGGCCGAAAAAAACCGTCCGGGTCATGTCCGAATTATAGCCTTCCAGCAAAACACCGAGATCCATTAAAACCGCCTGGCCTTTTTTCAGCTTGGCGCTGCCGCTTGCATGGTGCGGAAAAGCACTGTTCGGGCCAAAGGCAATAATCGGCTCAAAGGCCAGCTTTTCCGCCCCCCTGCGGCGGACGAAAAGCTCAAATTCCAGGGCCAGCTCCCGTTCGCTGATACCGGTTTTTAAAAGGCTTTTAATGTATTCAAAACCCTGGTAGTTAAGCCTGGCCGAAAGCCTGAGCTTTTTCAGCTCCCGGGCGTCTTTTAAGCTCCGCAAATCTTTCAGGGGCTGTCTTAAGGGCTTTAAAATCAAAGCGCTTTTTTGCAGGGGCTCTTGGCGGATTTGACGTTTAAGGTCCTGGAGCGCCGCTACGGAAGTGGCTAGGGAGTCAAAAGCCAGAAGGGCGCCTTTTTTCAGTCTTTTTTTTAAAAAAACCTCAAAGCTTTTTTCCTGGAGCAAAAAAAGCGGGCAGGGGCTCTTTGTTTTAAATTCCTGAAAATACCTTCCGTCGACGAAAAAAGCCGCTCCCCGGCCGTCGACTAATAGCTTGCCGGAAGACGGCCTAAGGCCGGTCAAATAAAAAAAGGCCAAAGGCTCTTGAAAAAGCACTCCGTCAACCTGCGCCTGTTTCAATTGTTTCTGCAGTTCTTTGATTCTCAGCATGTTCTCCTCTGAAATAAATCGTCCAACGCTTTTTTATCTAAAAAAAGGATTATTTTTTCTCCCAAAGGCGCCATCTGCGGCAGCCGGGAAGTGAAAAGCTTCAAGGCAAGGCTGCGGGCCTCTTCTTCGGAAAAACGCGTCCTTTTTTGGGCAAAAGCGCTCCAAAACCGGGCCCATTTCTTTTCCAAAAAAGCCTCTTTTAAACAGCTCTTGCCAAAACTTTTCAGCTCTTCGAAAAGCTCTAAAAAAAACTCTTCGGCCAAAGCCTCTTCCAAAAAAGCAGGCTTGGTGTCCAGGGCCAGCGTTTTCGATCCCACGCGCCTAATTTCAAAGCCTAAAGCGGCCAGATCGGTTTTTTTGTTTTCAACATTCAAAAGCTCCGAAGCTGAAAAATCCACAAGCCTCGGCATTAAAAGCCTTTGGGTGGCCAGGCTCTCTTTTTTCACAAATCCAGTTGCTTCCTGAAATAAAAGCGCAGCCAAAGCTTGGGTCAAATCAATAACAGCCAGCCGTTTTTTTAAACCGGAAAGATCTTCCACCAGATAGTAAGGGCCGATCAGGGCCAAAGGTAAAAAAGGCTCTTTGGGGACCGCTTCCGTTTCCTTTAAAAAACTGTTTTGTAAAAAAACTTCTTCTTTTCTCAACGCCGGCTCCACCGCCCAAAGAGCCGTTTTTTCTGTCCTAAAAATCTCGCCGTCCACCGTCAGATTTTCTAAATGCATCAGTGAAGCAAAAACCGCTTTTTTGATTTTTTCTTTAACCAAGCGCTCTTCTTTAAAGCGCACCTCTTTTTTCTGGGGATGGACATTGACATCGACAAAAGAACCGGGAATTCTCAGATCAAGCGCAAAAGCGGGAAAAAGCTCTGAGCCCAGCGCTGTGGCATAGCCCTCTTTGACCGCTTGGGAAATCAAGGCCGAAAAGACCGGGCGGCCATTGATCTGCAAATGCTGGCCCAGCTTGTTTCTTTTGGCGATAAAAGGCTCGCCTAGATAGCCCAAAAGCGCAAAATTATTTTCCTGAAAGGAAAGCCATCTGTAGTCCCGGCAATCGCCTAAAATGGTTTCCATGGTTGTTTTCAAAGCCATCTCAAAAGGCTCGTTTTCATTTTTGATTTCCCAAAACAGCTTCTCTTCAATAAAAAGTTTCAAATTGATCTGCGGATGGGCCAGGGCCAGATTTTGAATGCTGCGGACAATCTGGGCCGTTAAGGCCGCCGGGCTTTTTTGGAATTTCTGCCTGGCCGGCACATTATAGAACAAAGAGCGCACTTCGATGGTCGTGCCCCGGACCCTTGCCGCCGGCTCGAGACCTGTGATTTTACCTCCTTCGACAAAGAGGGACACGGCTTTTTCGCCTTTGGAGCTGGTCACTTTAACTTTAGCCACCGAGACAATCGAGGCCAAAGCTTCCCCCCTGAAGCCCAAGGTCGCCAGGTTTTCCAGATCTTCAAAAGCCTTAATCTTGGAAGTCGTATGCCGTAAAACCGCCAGAGGCAGTTCGTTTTCTTCCATCCCCTGGCCGTTATCGGAAACCTGGATCAAGCCCAAACCGCCGCCTTTGATGGCAACAGTAATTCTCGAGGCCTTGGCGTCGATGGCGTTTTCAAACAGCTCTTTTACCACCGAAGCGGGAGCCTCGATCACTTCGCCGGCGGCAATCTGGTTGACCGTCTGGTCGGAAAGAAGTAAAATAGAAGAAGCCATATAAAAACTTATCCCAGCTGCGCTAAAGATCAGTATACAGAAGTAAACTTTTTTTTGCCTTGACGCTTTTTAAATTAAAAACCCGGGCCTGGATCACTCTAATAAATTTATCTTAATAAATTACTAATAAATTTTTAAATTTGGTCCCGTGTCCACCTTTTTCATAAGCGCAATTTACAAATTTCGGACTAGCGTTGTAACAATCTTTTGCGCTATGTTAAAAGAAAAAAAGCAGCTTAGATATCCGCGCCCACAGGCGGAGGTTTTACGCCTTTATAGACAAAGATTTTAAAAAAACTTACGAAAGCAAAAGCCCGGCATGCCCAAAAGAGCCCAACTCATCGTCGAGACATTAAGCCGCTCCGGCTATATCGCCTACTACGCCGGCGGCTATGTGCGCGATTTTTTACTGAACCTGGAATCCGACGATGTCGATATCGCCACCAGCGCTCCGCCAAAGATCATCCAAAAACTCTTTTTGCACACTGTTCCCATCGGCCTGGCTTTCGGCATTATCCTGGTTATCATCGACGGCCATTCCTATGAGGTCGCCACCTTCCGCAAAGATCTTGCCTACCAAGACGGCCGAAGGCCGGAAAAAGTGGCCTTTACCTCGGAAAGGGAAGACGCCCTCAGGCGGGATTTTACCATCAACGGCATGTTTTTCGATCCACTCAAAGAAAAGCTGATCGATTATGTCGGCGGGCAAAAAGACCTCAAAGCCGGCTTGATCCGCGCCATCGGCAATCCGAAGGAGCGCTTTCAAGAAGACCGCTTAAGAATGATCCGGGCCGTCCGGCTTTCCAACCGCTTCAACTTTAAAATCGAAGCGAAAACCAAAGCAGCCATTTTAAAACAGGCCCACACGCTTTTTCCTTCGGTAGCGATCGAAAGGGTCTTTCAGGAGCTAAATAAAATGGCCAAAGAGGTGAATTTTAAAAGGGGCCTGTTTCTGCTTTTCGAGCTTAAGCTTCTTACGACCATTTTCCCCGCTTTAAAAAAAATAACCAAAAAAGAGCTGGAAAAAAGGCTTTTTGAGACTGAGCTGATCCCGCACCTGGCGCCGACGATTGCCAAAATCCTGCCCATTTTCGGACCACTGGCTTTAGAAGAAAAAATCAGCTGCTGCCAATACCTCAAGCTTAGCCAGGAAGACTTCAAATATGTGGCTTTTGCCGACCTTTTGGAAAAAAAACTGCAAAAAGCCTCTTTAAGCGCTTCCGAGCTGGTCGATCTTTACGCGCAAAAAAATTTCCAGATCGCCCTGGAGGCCCTGGCCATCCGCTATCCCCTGGCCGAAAGAAAGATTTTTTTGGCCCGGCATTTCCAAAATCAGCAAAAACTGAAAAATTTCATCGAAAGAAAAAAAAACGGCCGGCCGCTGATCAGGGCGGAAGACTTGAAAAATCTGGGCATTCAGCCCTCGCCCTTGATGGGAAAGCTTTTAAAAGAAGCGGAAACCATCGCCATTGAACAGAATCTGGAAGACAAAGAAAAAGTGCTCTTTTTTTTAAAACAATCCTCTTTTTGGCCAAAGCTCCCATGAAAGAAATTCTTTCCAGTTCCAATCCGCTGATTAAACAGCTCGTCCTTTTACGGGAAGACAAAGCTGAAAGAAAAAAACAG
>JBAZHS010000002.1:6292-23818 GCA_041652275.1 Parachlamydiales bacterium | reverse complement strand
AATTAATTTTGACCAATTGGCTTTTGGTCCGGGCGTTGGTTTTTTTTTATCAGCTCCAGGCTTTTTATATAAGCTTTTTGGGGCTTTATTTGATAGAGGCAAACTGGTTTGAGGCATTTTTTTTTCAAACAGGCCCGGCAGGTTAAAGGCGCCTTTAAGACCAGGTTTGTTGTGGGATCAAGGGGCCCGCACTTATCCGGATCGGTGGCGGCAAAAAAAGAAAGGCTGGGTATTTTGAGGCTTTCGGCCAGGTGCAAAGGCCCGCTGTCATTGCCGATAAAAAGTTCAGCCTGGCTGATCAGATGGGCAGTCTTGGAAAGCGAGGGCTTTTGGTAAAAGGCAATCGAGCGCTCGATTTTTGCCGTGATGGTTTCCAGAAGGGCTTTTTCTTGGGGCGTTCCGATTAAAACGATGGTGAACTTGCCGGAGAGCTTTTCAGCCAGTTCCATATAATATTCTAAAGGCCATCTGCGGAAAGGCTCTTTGGAGCCGGGATGAAAAACAAGGTAGGGCTTCGGCGGCAGCAAAAAGGCCGGTGGTTTAAAATGAAATTCTAAAGAGGTTTCGGCTGTTTTCAAGCCGATGATCTTTGCTAGGTTGAAGCGGCGCTCGAGTTCATGCTCCTTTCCGGTTTCGATGCTATGGGTAAAAAGTTTTTCCAGGCCTTTTCCGTGGCCTTTTGAGCCAACCAGATATTCGCTTTGCAGCAATTTCACCAAAGGCAGGGCCAGCCTTTGGGAAGCATGTAAAAATAAAACAGCCTGGAACTTGTTTTTGTTCAATTGGCGGAAAAGGCGGAAGAAATGAAAAAAAAGCGGTTCTTTGAACGAGAAGATTTCATCCAGATGGGGATTGTTTTCCAGAACTTCCCGGCCGACTTGGGAAGTTAAGACGGCCAGGCAGGAAGCGGGAAAGTTTTTTTTAAGGGCTTTGATCAGAGCGGTAGCCCACAGGGTGTCGCCGAGGGCGGTGGTGGAAACCACCAGGATACGGGGGGAAGCGGGATCGAAGCGGTTGGGGGCGTTTTTCTTTTTAAAGAAACGGACCAACTGGAGAATTAAAAAGTTTTTAAGCTTGGTTTTCATAGCTGAAAGTGTGGGGAATTCAGCCTATTATTTGCAAACAGAATTACTGGCGGCGCCGGTTTAAAAAATATTTTTTAAAGGAAGGAGGTAGCTTGCTATTAAACTTGCTGCTATGATGCAAAAAAGGCTTTGGGGCGGTTTTTTTTAAAGGAAGCCTTCAAGAAGTGTTGTGAAAAAGGCGTGTTTATGAAAAAAGTTTTATTTTTTTTGCTTTTGGGTTTCTGGGCCCTTTCCTGTTCGTCTTCCAACCAGGGCCCCCTTCTGCGATTGGGGATTGATCCGAGTTGGCAGGAGCTGGAAGCCGGGCTTTTGGGCCGTAATTTAAACGCTTTTCTAGAAGAGTTTTTATTGCAGGTCTGTACTGAGGAAAAGATCAGAATCGAGCTGGTGAAGGTCAGCCGCTCGAAACTTTTTCCCGGATTGGAAAGCGGGCTTTATGAAGCGGTGCTTTCCACTTTTTATCCTTATAATTTTAATTTGGGCCGCTATGCTTTTTCCAAGCCTTTGCTTTTTACCGGCTCGGTTTTGGTTTTGGCCCAAGGCTCTCCGCCGTTTCACCTTGACGGCCTTTCCGGCAAGCTGGTGGGAGTGATGAAGGAGCTGGACACCAATTTTTTAATTCAGCAATACCCAAAGGTCATTTATAAAGAATATTCTTCGGCGCCGGAGCTTTTGGACCATCTGGAAGATGGCTTTCTGGACGGAGCGATTCTGGAAAATCTGCAGGCCATTCCTTTTGTCAAAAATCTTTTTTCCGGCCATTTGACCATTGTTGGGCCCCTTTCGGACATGGGGATCCGCCTGGTTTGTTTAAAAGACCAAAGAGCGGTTTTAAAAATTTTTAAAAAACATTTGAAAGACAAAAAAAGTTTAAATGGGCTGAAGGCTAAATGGGGCCTGCTTTAATATTTTGCGTCTCATTGCCAGGCCAGGCGGAAGGCTTACAGTTCTTTTTGGATTTCTTTGAGGATCTCGTGGCTGAGGGGGCATTTTTCCAGCTGCCAGATGTTTTTGGCGTAGTGGTCGATCACATAATCGGAAGAAAAGTTGCCCATGCCGGCAATGTTGTGCAGGGCGTATTCGGCCCATTTTAACGGTTCTTGGTAAAGCGCTTCGACTTTCAGCTGGGTCTCATAGTAAGAGCCGAGGTCGTTGACAACGAAGAAAGGATCGGTGCCGGGCTTGGAGAAATGGTCCACGAGCATTTCATAGATGTTGTTAAGGGCGTTTTTTTCAAATTCGTTTTGGGCCAAAGCGCCGCTTTTTAACATATCGATGGCCTGTTTGATTTTCGGGTTATGGTGGTAAACGTCCCAGGGCTTATATTCCCCGCTTTCGGTCAGCTGCCGGTTTTGGTCTGATTTGGCGCCGAAGGTGAAGGGCCACCATTTTTCGGTGATTGCCTGCTTCATTTCGATGTTGGCTCCGTCTTCCGTGCCGATGGTCAGGGCTCCGTTCATGGCCATTTTCATGTTGCCGGTGCCGGAAGCTTCCTTGCCGGCGGTCGAGATCTGCTCGGAAAGATCGGCGGCGGGGATGATGATCTCGGCTTTGGTCACATTATAGTTTTCTACGAAAGCGACTCTTAGAAAGGGGCTGACCTGCTTGTCGTTATTGATGTTTTCCGCCAGCACATGGAAAAGGGCGATGATGTCTTTGGCGGCTCGGTAGCTTGGCGCCGCTTTGCCGGCGATGATGATCTGCCGTTTGATTTTACGGGTTTGGGAATTTTCTTTGATGTCGTTATAGATCATGAGCAGGTGCAGGGCGTTCAAAAGCTGTCTTTTGTATTCATGGAAGCGTTTGATCTGCACGTCAAACAAAGCCGAAGCGTCCAAAGTCGAGCTGTGGGCGGTAACCTTGCCCTTGCGGTCGCGAAGGGGGTTTTCTTTGTTGAGAAACTCAAGCAGGGCTTCTTTTTTGCTGGTTTTGACTTTTAAGAATTCTTCCTGGGTTTTTTGGTCGGTGGCGAACTGGGCGATTTTTCGGATGTCTTCGAAATGGATTTTCCAGTTTTTGCCGATTTTGGCCGTTAGCAAATTGGAAAGTTCGGGGTTGCATTCCAAAAGCCAGCGGCGGGGGGTGACGCCGTTGGTGATGGCGATAAATTTTTCCGGATAAAGATCAAAAAAGTCCTTGAAAAGCGAGTTTTTCAGGATCTCTCCGTGCAGGGTGGCGACCCCGTTGACTTTGGCCGAGCCGAAAACGGCCAGGTGGGCCATCCGGATCTGTCCGTTTTCAATAATGGAAAGCCGTTTGACTTTTTCTTCGTCCTTAAATTCTTTGCGGACTTTTTCACATAGTTTTTGGTCGACTTTCTGGATGATGCGGTATTGCCGGGGCAGAAGATCGGCGACCCGTTTTTCATTCCAGTCTTCCAGAGCTTCCCTTAAAATGGTGTGGTTGGTGTAGTTGCAGCAGTGCTGGGTGATTTCCAGGGCCTCGTCAAAGGGAATGTCATAGCGTTTATTGAGCAGGCGGATCATCTCGGCAATGGTAAAGGCCGGGTGGGTGTCGTTGATCTGGATTTTGACTTTCTGCGGCAATAAACGGATGTCCTGGTGCACCTGAAGATGGTATTTCATGATGTCCTGCAAGGAAGCGGAGACGAGTAAAAATTCCTGTTTTAAGCGGATCCGTTTGCCGACATCGTTATTGTCGGAGGGGTAGAGTACATCGGTCAAAGAGGTGTTTTCGCTGGCCTCGCCGAGAAGTCCGGCGTTATAGCGCTGCAGCTGGAAGTTGTGGGGCGATTCTTTGGTGGACCAAAGCCTGAGGGTGATGACCGAATAGTTTTCTTTTTCCGAATAGCCGACGATCGGCATGTCGTAGGGCAGCGCCCGGACCTCTTCCGGCTCTTCAAGCTGAAAGATCTCTCCGCCGAAGCGGTTCTGGGCCGGGACTAGCCTGCCTTTGAAATAGACGTTATTGGAAAGCACGTCTTTGCGGAATTCCCAGGGAAATTCGTTTAAGAGCCAGCAATCGGGCTTTTCGATCTGCTCGCCTTTCCACAGTTCCTGCTCGAAAATGCCGTACTGGTAGCGCAGCCCATAGGCCATCGAGGGATATTGCTGGGTGGCCAAGGAGTCCAGAAGGCAGGCGGCCAGGCGGCCCAAGCCGCCGTGTCCCAGGCCTGGCTCCGGGTCTGAGGCGATCAAAGAGGAATAGGAGCGGTCGCATTTTTGCAAGACGGCCAAGACCAGTTCTTTGGCTTTGAGGTTAGTGATGTTGTTTTGTAGAAATTTTCCGGGCAGGAACTCCATGGAGAGGTAATAGACCATTTTGGACTTGGCTTTTTCAAAGCTTTTATAGGTGGCCAGCCAGTTGGCTGCGATCTCTTCGCGAAGGGCGATGGAAAAGGCCAGGTAAAATTCTTCTTGGGAGGCTTCCTTTTCGATTTTGCCGAAGTTGGTGATTAATAAGTGCTTGATTTTATGTAAAAGCTTTTCAACAGATAAATGGATATGGCCGTTCACCTTTTGCCCCCTTTTTTTTGGTATATAAAACAAACGGTCTTTTTTTGATATAGAAGAACTTTCAAGGCTCGAAAACCCGGTTGTGTTTGAAAAGAAAAGCACGGTTTTTTACGGGGATGTATTTTTTAAGTTTAGTAAAACTTATCTGAATGGCGATCTCAAAGCCGGCTGGATTTTGGCGGTTAGGTCAATACATGTGAAAAAGAAAATTATTAACCCAGCACACAAAGAAGTGAAATTGTACTATTCGCAAGTTCTGCTGGCATAAGTTTTCTGTTTGAATAGCGGGTTAATAATGGCAGCGCTAACAAAGAGAAGAGAAAGGCCTTTTGGTTTTTTAAGCCGGATCCTGCTTTTTCGGGATTTCCTTTTTTGGTATGCTTTCCAAAAGAGAACGGCTGCCGGTTTTTTATGAAAAAAAATATTTTAGTGCTGGTCCTGATCTTTTTGCTTTTCCTTTTTTCTTTTTTGTATTTTTTAAAAGAAAAAAAACGGCCGATTTTGGGCGTCTGCCTTAAAAAAGAGCTTTTGTCGCCACAGCTTTTTCAAAGTTTGCCCCTGAACCTGGGCTATGAGCCGGGGATCGTCAGCTTTCAGCTGAACTGGAATCAGCCGCCGGATACTTTAAATCAACTTTTAGAGCTGATCTGGCAAGCCAGGGCTGTGCCGGCTGTGGTCTTGGAGCCGAAAGGGGTTTTACTTCAAGATTTGCTGCAGCACAAATATGACAATTACCTGCGGAGTCTAAGCGCTGTTTTTAAACATTTTCAAAAGCCCCTGATTATTCTTCTGGCCCCTTCTATGAACCGCCAAGAGAACCACTTCGGGATTAGGGCCGAAGGGTTTAATCTGCAAAGCCCGGCCGCCTACCGGAAGCTTTTTCGGTATGTGGTCCGGTTTTTTCAAGAACAAAAAACCTGCAACCTGCTTTTTGCCTTTGTGCCGGCTGCCCGGTCTTACCCCTGTGTTTTCTGGAACCTTCCCGAGCGTTTTTATCCCGAAGACGAACTGGTGGATTTGGTGGGCCTGAACGATTACAACGGGGAAATTGCGCCGGAAAACCAGGTGTTTTCGCCAAGCGCTTTTTCGGAAGCGCTTTCTTTCAGCTATAGCCGGTTGAAAAAAATTGCCGGCAAGAAAGCTTTTTTTATTTTTGAAACCAAAGCGGCCTTGGAGGGCGAGGAGCGTTTCGTTTGGCTGGAACAGAGGCTGAAAACGCTTTCTTCCTGGCAGATCAGAGGGGTGCTGTGGAATCCGGGGCTGTTAAAAAACAGTGCTTTTTCCCAACAGCAGAAACGGCTTTTTCAGAACCATGGATATAGCCGCTCGGCCCAGAAGTGGGCTGAGGCCTATTTGGAAAAACAAAAAAAGAAGCGCCCAAAAAATCCCGGCCGTTAAAAATTTTACCCGCTTTTTTAGCTCTCGTTGTGTAAATATTTTTTTTTGAAACAAGCCGGCTGCCAGTTTTTTGAAGCAATGGGTTTAAAGAATAGCGCTAGTGCTGAGTTGTAAAAAACAGCCAATTTATTTTTTATCTATAAGGACGCCAGCAAAACCTGTTCCTTTAGGGGCTGGATACGCTGGCGCTAAGAATTTTAAAAACCAGGCCCTGTTGTAGATTTTCTAGTGTTTTAACAATAAACATATTTTTGATTGAGGTTATATTTGTATTTAATTTTGTTTTTTGTTAAAATTTATATAAATAAAAACATTTTTTTGTAAAAATCTAAATTAATAGAGGATAAAATGATTCTCGATGAAATTGCTCCGCTTTACTTTATTTTTACTCCGCATGCCCGGATTTACCGGGATTTAAAATATTATCTTCACAAAGCGGAAGAAGAATGCGACGGAACTAAAACCGAACAAAGGAAGATCAAACAAGCCGAAGCGGTTGTCACCAAGGTCAACCTGCTGCTGACCCAGACGATTCAAACAAGCCGGAAGCTGATGGAGCTTTATGGCGAGATTTTTCAAAAGGGTTCCGGTTTTGAGGCGGTCAAGATCGATGTCAATGCTCCGATTTTTAAAAACCTGCGCCTGGTTTTGAAAGACCTTTTAGAATCGGAAACAAAAAGACAGCATTTCTTTGCTTGTTCTAAGGTGACGGGAGAAGTGATTAAATTAGTCCAAATGGCCTATCAGGTTCCCAAAAGCGCTTTTTAAAGTCTTTTTGTCATTTTAATAAAACAAGAGCAGAAGTGGCGGTAAAAAAGGGACAAAAGCGCTTGTCTGTCAAGAGTGCTTAATTTTTTTGCCAGAAAGCTTTTTTCTAAGTAAATTTTCCGGTTGCGTCTTGGTTTTTTTTGGTTTATCTTAACGGTATAATTAGAAGCGATAAGCTTAAAAAAGACACATGGGTAAATCCAGGGTAGCGCATTTTTTTAAAAAAAAGCCGGAGCTGAAGGTTCTTTTTGATCAGCTTTCTCCCAAAGAAAGGGCGGTTTTGGAAAAGCTGATTGATTTAGGCGAGGGGCCGGTTGTTTTCAGAGCTTTTGAAAACAGCAAAAAAGCTCTTCGGGCCCTGAAAAAAATGGCTTTCGTGCTTTTGGAATTAGAGCATTTTTATTCCGGATTGGGCGGAATTGAGGGTTATTTTAAGACTTTTTTAAAGCTGCTCAAAGGCCAAAAACTGGAGAAAAAGGCCAGGATTTTAAAGCCTGCGGTCGTTGATATTACCAAAAAGAACGCTGTAGTTGAAGAATATATAAGAGAGGGCTTGAAAAACCTGCCGCTTCTGGCTGAAATCTATCCTGTCGGCGGCTCGGGAGACCGGCTGAAGCTGACGGATGTGTCCGGCAAAAAGCCCCTTCCGGTCGCCTGCCTGCCCTTTTTGGGCCGGAGCTTGTTGGAAGGCCTGGTGCGGGATCTGCAGGCCCGGGAATACCTTTATTTTAAAACTTTCCATAAAAAAATTGTGGTGCCGGTTATTCTGATGACCTCGGGAGCTAAGGACAATCACCAGCAGATTTTAAAGATTTTGAAACAAACCAACTATTTTCAACGGCCCAAAGAGAGCTTTTTGGTCTTAAAGCAGGTTTCGGTGCCGATGGTTAATGCAAGCGGCCACCTGGTTTTAAAAAAGCCCCTTGAGCTGATGCTTAAGCCCGGTGGCCATGGCGTGATTTGGAAGCTGATGGAAGAAAAAGGGGTTTTCCAGTGGCTGAAAAGAAGAAAAAGGGAAAAGCTTTTGATCCGGCAGATCAACAACCCGGTTGCTGGACTGGACTTTGGGCTTTTGGCTTTTTACGGCTACGGCTGCAGGGAAAAAAAAGCTTTTGGCTTTGCTTCCTGCCCGCGGCTGGTGAATGCCGCAGAGGGGACCAATGTTTTAAAAGCCAAAAGCGGGTTTGCCTATAACCTTTCCAACATCGAATACACCGATTTTAAGCTCTGGGGGCTTAAGGACGAACCCAGGGTTAAAGGTTCGATTTATTCCAAATATCCGGCTAACACCAATCTGCTTTTTGCCGATTTAAAAGAAATTAAAAAAGCCGTTAAAAAATGCCCCTATCCCGGATTGATGATTAATTTAAAAAATAAAGTGCAGGATCCCGTTTCCAAAGGGGAAATTAAAGCCGGCCGCCTGGAGCTGATGATGCAGAATATTGCCGATGCCATTGAAGACAGGTGGAAAAGGCCGCTCAAAGAAAGGGAAAAAAGGTCGTTGAAAACCTTTTTGACCTATGGAGAGCGAAAAAAGACCATCTCTTCGACCAAAAGGATCCTGGAAAAAGGCAAAATGCTTTCCGAAACCCCTGAGGGGGCCTTTTTTGATTATCTCAGGAACATGGAAGATCTGTTCCGTAATTTTTTGGGCTTTACGCTGCCTTCTTTGGGCCGGGAAGCTGATTATCTGGAAAAGGGTCCGGGCTTTTCAATTATCCTGAACCCTGCTTTGGGCCCGCTGTTTTCTTTGATTGCCAAAAAGATCTCGCTTGGCCGGGTTTTTGAGGGCTCGGAGCTGCTGCTGGATCTGGCGGAAGCCAAGATTCAGAATTTGACTTTGGACGGCTCTTTTTTAGTTGAGGAAACGGTCCTTGGCGGCGGCCGGCTTTTTTTGAAAAACGTCAAAATCCAAAACGGCGGCATCGACCGGGAAAAGCCGATGGTTTTTTGGAAAAGGGAGCTGGAACGCAAAGGTGAATTTTACTTAAAGCTGAACCGCAATTCGGAGTTTGTGGCCGAGAACATTGTGTTTCGGGGCGCTTTTCATCTAGAAGTTTTGGAAAATGAAAGGGCGACGGCTTTTGTGCGCGGCGGACGGGTGGTTTTTAAAAAAGAAAAGTTAAAAAAAAGGTAGGTTATGCAGCCGATGCTAATTTTAATGCGCCATGGAGAATCGATCTGGAACCAGAAAAATCTTTTTACCGGCTGGGTGGACGTGCCCCTTTCCGAAAAGGGCGTTCAGGAGGCCATCAAAAGCGGTGAAAAGCTTCGGGATCTTCCGATTCAGGCGGCTTTTACCTCGACTCTGATGCGGGCGCAGATGACGCTTTTTTTAGCCCTGTTAAACCACTCTTCCGGCAAGGTGCCTGTTTTATTGCATGAAAAGGGCAAGCTGCGGTCCTGGGCCCGGATCTATTCCGAAAAAACCCGGGAAAACATTATTCCGGTTTTTGCTTCCTGGCATTTGAACGAACGGATGTACGGCAAACTTCAGGGGCTGAACAAAGAAGAGGTTAAACGGCAGCATGGCGAAACTCTGTTTAAGAAATGGCGCCGTTCTTTTGATACGGCGCCGCCTTCCGGCGAAAGCCTGAAAATGACCAAAAAAAGGACCATTCCCTATTTTCGGCAAAGGGTGATGCCTTTTTTAAAGAAAAACCAGAATGTTTTAATTTCCGCCCACGGCAATTCTTTAAGGTCGATTGTGATGGAAATTGAACAGCTGGGAAAAGAAGAGGTGGTAGCGCTCGAAATGCCGCTTGGCTCTCCGCTTTTTTATGAGTATCGGAACGGCCTTTTTGTTAAAAAGGGCGCGTAACGCCAAGCTTTCCCCGGTTTTTTTAACGGTTTTTCTTTTTTTGTTGAACCGGCAAAATTTCCAAAATGCTATATTTTTTCCAAAATATTTTTACTGAGGAGTTTTTATGGTTGTGCCATCCGGTTTTAGCAGCGCCGAGAAAGGCGTTCGTCCGATTGCTCCTTTGCCGAGGGCTTCTTTGCCCGGTCCGGCCGACGGTTTGGAAATTCCAAGAGAGCCGCTCCAGCAAGTCGGCAGCCATGTCAGAGCTAAAAAACCACCCCGAAAGCGAAGGTCGCTTTTTGTTTCTTGGAGAAATCCGCCGGCGCGGCTTGAAATGGTTTATAACTTTAAGAATGATCAGGGGGAATGGACATTTGCTTTTAAGATTAACGATCAACTGTGGATCAATTGGCAAAGACAGGATTATTCGGCGGCAAGCTACCGGGCCCGTTTTTGCGATAAGAGCGGACTTTTTGCTTTGGAAGAAGAGCGGGAAGCTGAAGAGATTGCCGGCCGTTTTTTATCTCAAGAGGACGGACGGCTTTTGAAAATTACTTTGGACGGTTTGTCGGAAGAGGTGCAAAAAAAGCTTGGGGAGTGGTCGAAAAAAGCCGTTTTCCGGCGTCTGGAGGCTGATGGGTATGTTTGGATCATTCAAGAGGATAAAATTTTTGTGGCCCAGAGCTCTTCCGGTTTAGAGGCGGTTTATTATCCGGTCCGCAGATCTGCGGACCGGCTGATGTTTAAAGAAAAAACAGCGGCGGTGATCCTGGAAACTTTCCCCGATGAAGTGAGAAAAGCTCTGTTGAAATTGCCGGAGGGGGAAAGTTTTTTTTCGGGCCTTTTTGAAAAGCAGGATGCTCCGGTTTCGGCTGAAAGAAGCGCTTGCGGAGTTTCAGCTCCGGTTTTGGGGCCGCAAGCTGGCATTTTTTCAGAAACAAAGCCGGCTTCTTTTTTTGAGCGGTTTTTTCGCCGGCCCTGGAAAAGGATCCTGGGATGGCCGAAGGCTTTTTTCAGTAGAATTTTCCGGGCCCTGATGGGGTTGTTGAGGAAAGTCCGGGGAAGCTGAAACAAAGCCCGGAAAGGCTGAAAAGAAAGCGAAAAGATGTCGAAGGTGGAGCTTTACTCGCTTTTGGTCGCTTTTTTTAAAAAAAGCTCGCCGGAGTAAAAAGTTTTGGTTTCCAGATTTTTGCTGTCACGGAATTTTAAAGAACCGTCCGGGTTCAAGTTTAAAATTTCGCCTTCCAGGCGGTTTTGGCCATCGAAAATTTCAACTCTTTGGTTTTTGTAAGCCAAAAGTGTTTCAATTTGCGTATGAAAGGGCTTAAGGCCTTCTTTGAGAAAACGGTCCAGGTTTTTTAAAAAGAGCTCTTCCAGGGCTTTTAAAACAGTTTGCCTGGACCATTTTCGGCCGCTTTCCAAAAAAAGCGAAGTGGCCGGCTGGCCGATCTTTTCAATTTCTGTTTCGTTTAGGTTTAAGTTCAGGCCCAGGCCCAAAAAGACCTGTATATGATCTTTTTCGATCAGCGTTTCGCAAAGGATGCCGGCGGTTTTTTTACCGAAAATAAGCAGGTCATTGGGCCATCTGATCTCCGCTTTAAAGCCAAAGCTTTCTAAAAGCTTGGCCAGGGTGTAGGCTAAAAAAATAGTTAGGGCAGTCAAATGGGGAAAATCAGCCTTGAGGCGAAAATAAAATGTGCAGTAGAGGTTTTCAAAGCCGGCCGGAGAGAGCCAGTGGCGCTGGTATCTTCCGTAGCCTTGGGTTTGTTCTCCGGCAATTAAACAGGTGATTGCGTCGGGATCAAAATTATTGAGCTGGCGTTTGGCTTCCAGCTGGGTGGAGTCCAGCTTTTCAAAAAAAAGTTCCTGGATCGACAGTTTCATTTATTTTCCTTTGAAGGCGGTTTGGGCTTTTGTTGAAGTCAATTTTTTAAAAAGCTACAATTCAGTCTAGCAAAAGAGACAAAAAAACGCATGTGGCATCATAAGTATCTTTTCCGGATCGATCTGCGTTTGATTTTAATTGTTCTATTGTTAATGGCCATTAGCCTGGCGGTGATTTATTCCATGACGGGCGATTTAAAAGAAGAAGCCGGTTCAGCTTCTTTGGTCAAAAACCAGCTGGAATGGTTTTTAATCGGCTTTCTGGTCTTTTTGTTTTTTTCCGCTTTGGATTATCAGCGGCTGAAGGATTTTTCCTGGTTTTTATATGTTCTGATGTTTTTTTTGCTTTTGGGCCTCTATTTTGCCAGCCCCATCCAAAGCGTCCACCGCTGGTACCGGCTGCCGCTGATTGGACTGAATGTCCAGCCCTCCGAGTACGCCAAGCTGGTGGTGGTGGTGGCCCTCGGCTGGTTTTTAGAGAAGAAAAAGCACTCGATCAAAAGCTTTGCCACTTCGTTGCAGGTGCTGTTAATTACCGGGATTCCCTTTTTTCTGATTTTAAAACAGCCGGATTTGGGCACGGCCCTGGTGCTTTTTCCGATTACTTTGGTGATGTGCTACTTGGGCGAAGTGCAGACTTGGGTGGTCAGGACCTTTGTGTTTTTGGGAGCTGCGGCCCTTTTGGTGGTTGTTTTAATGTTTTCCGGAACGCTTTCCCATGAGAAGATGCGGCCCTTTTTTACGAATTTTTTAAAAGAGTACCAGTATGAGAGGCTGAACCCCGACACCTACCACCAGAAAGCGGCCCAGATTGCCATCGCGATCGGCGGGCTTGGCGGCAAAGGCTGGCAGAAAAGCGAGTTTTCCGCCAAACGGTGGCTGCCGGCGGCCCATACGGATTCGGTTTTTGCCGCCTTTGGCGAAGAGTTTGGTTTGATCGGCATGGTTTTTTTAGTTTTTTTGTTTTTTAGTTTGATTTATCTTTGCTTTCAGGTTGCCAAATATGCTAAAGATAGTTTTGGAAGGCTGTTGGCCTCCGGTATTGCCGTTTATCTGGCCATGCATGTTGTGGTCAATGTCGGCATGATGTGCGGGTTTTTGCCGATTGCCGGGGTTCCCCTGCCCCTGGTCAGCTATGGCGGCAATGCGGTCATTACGACCATGGCAGCCCTTGGGGTGATACAAAGTATTTATACAAGAAGGTTTATGTTCTGATGAAACACGAATTTATTTTAAAGCCCAACAACTGGATCGGAGAAGGGACCATTACTTTAAACATGGTCGAAGAGGAGCTTTCTTTTTATACGAAATGGCAGGTCCAGGGTTCTGATTTTGCGGGCAAGATTGCGTCTTCCCAGGAACTGCAGATTGCCGGCATTGCGGAGAATATGCGTAACGAGCTTACTTTTTATGATTTTAACGACAAGCGCTTTTCTGTTGAAATGGAAAACAGCAATATTGGCCGGGTCAGCGGCAGCGGTGTTTACGATGAAAAGCTGATTGCCTGGGAATTTCGTTCCAAAGAGCTTAATTTTGAGGGTTTTGAGTCTCATTATTTGCAGCCGGACGGCAGCTATTTAATGCATGTCGAATATGTAACTTCCGACCAGTTTCGTACGCAGATTGAAGGACGGCTCTGGCTGCCGCCGCAAACCAAAGGGGAATGATATGCGAAAAATTTATTTTTTTATGCTCTGTTTCGTTTTGGCTTCCTGCGGCAAGGTTGTAAGCGAGGAAAGCGTTAAACAGGTGGACCTTGGCGTGAGCGTGGCTAAATTGAAAGAGGTTTTGGGAATGCCGAATGAAATTAAAAAGCTCTCTTCCGGAGACGAAGAGTATATTTATCTGGAAAGGATCTCCGGCAATAACGAGATTATTGAGGTCAAGCGCTATATTTTTTTAATCCGTAAAGGCTATGTCTTTGACAAGCAGGTGCGTTTTGAAAAAGCTCCGGTGCCCTACGAGATCTTAAAGCGCAACGCTTTTGATCTGCAGACCTCATTTAAATAAGTTCGGCAGCTTTTTTTTTATCTAAAACAGGAATCTAAATTTTAATTTAAATTTTAGAAGTTAGACGCGCGGGCAAAATTTTGCCGTTCTTTTTTGAAAAGCGCCGAAGCTGTTGCAGCAAGGGCGCTTTAAAAAGATTTTAAGCTTTGATTTTAATGTCCACGCCGGCGGCAACAGGCAGGACTTTTAGCTTGTCAATGGTATCGGCTGTTGGATTTAACAGGTCCAGCATCCGGATGTGGGTGCGCATTTCAAACTGCTCGCGGGATTTGCGGTCGATGTTGGAGGATCTGAGCACGGTATAAATTTCGCGCCTGGTCGGCAGTGGGATCGGTCCAACCACTCTGGCGCCGGTTCTTTTCGCAGTTTCCACAATATCGGAAGTGGCGCGATCAAGCAGGCGCTGATCGTAGGCTTTAAGACGGATGCGGATTTTGTTTTTAGTTTGCTTGGCCATGGTGTTTTTTTATCCTTTTTTAATAATCTCTTCTTGAATTTTGGAAGGAACTCTTTCAAAATGCGCCGGTTCCATTACATAGGAAGCCCGGCCTTTGGACAAAGAGCGCAGCTGGGTGGAATAACCGAACATTTCGGCCAGGGGCACTTCGGAGGTGACCATGACAATTCCGCCCTTTTGGTTTTCTTGGCTTAAGATCTTGCCCCGGCGGCGGTTGATATCGCCGATGACATCGCCGAGATTTTCTTCCGGCGTTGAGACATCGACGCGCATAATAGGCTCAAGGATGATCGGCGAGCATTTTCTGGCCGCTTCCTTGATGGCCATGGAACCGCAGATCTTGAAGGCCATTTCCGAGGAATCGACTTCATGGTAAGAGCCGAAGACGATCGCGACCTTGACATCGACCAAAGAGTATCCAGCCAGAACGCCGGTGGTCAGCCCTTCTTCAATCCCTTTGATCACCGCGGGAATGTATTCTTTGGGGATCACGCCGCCGACGATCTTGCTTTCGACCAGGTTGCCTTTGCCGATTTCGTTGGGCTCGATTTCCAAAACAACGTGGGCATATTGGCCGCGGCCGCCGGACTGTTTGATCAGCTTGGTTTCAGTTTTGCCGGAAGCGGTAATGGTCTCTTTATAGGAAACTTGTGGTTTGCCGACATTGGCGTCGACCTTGTTTTCCCGAAGCATACGGTCTTTAATAATTTCCAAATGCAGTTCGCCCATGCCGGAAATAATGGTCTGTCCGGTTTCCTGGTCGGTATGGACCCGGAAGGTTGGATCTTCATCGGAAAGGGAGGAAAGGGCATTGGCCAGTTTTTCCCGGTCGGCTTTGGACTTGGGCTCGATGGCCATGGAGATCACCGGATCGGGGAAGTTCATTTTTTCCAGCCAGAGCGGGTGGTCTTCAGAGCAGAGCGTATCGCCGGTCTTGGTATCTCTCAGGCCGATGCAGGCGGCAATGTCGCCGGTAAAAAAGGCTTCTTTGTCGGTTCTTTTGTTGGCGTGCATCTCGATAAGGCGGGAAAGCCGTTCGCGCTTGTCTCTGGAAGCGTTGAAAAGGGCCATGCCCTTTTCCATGGTTCCGCTGTAAACGCGCACGAAAGTCAGCCGGCCTACATAGGGGTCGGCCATAATTTTAAAGGCCAGGGCCGCCAGGGGCGAATCGTCTTTGGGCTCGATCAAAAAGGGCTCGCCGGTTTGGGGGTTGATGCCTTTGATCTGGCCCCGGTCGAGGGGGGAGGGCATCCAGCGGATGACGGCGTCGAGGACCTGTTGAATGCCTTTGTTTTTAAAGGCGGTGCCGCAAAGCACGGGGTTGATCTTGTTTTCAATGACGCCTTTGCGGATAGCCTGGTGGATCTCTTCTTCGGTCAAAGCAGCCGGATTTTCCAGAACTTTTTGCATAAAGGCTTCGTTGGACTCGTCAACGGTGGCTAGCTCTTCTAAAAGCTCAGAGCGCATTTTCTGGCAGAGTTCTTTTAAGTCTTCCGGAATTTCTTCCGAAGAGTATTCAGCTCCCATGGTTTCATCCCTGAAGACATGGGCGCGCATTTCGATCAAATCGACAACGCCTTTGAAATTGCCTTCGGCCCCGATCGGGCACTGAACGGGAATAGCATTGGCGGCCAGTCTGGTCTTCATGGTCTTGACGGCGTTGAAAAAATCAGCTCCGGTGCGGTCCATTTTATTGATGAAGGCGATCCTGGGAACGCTGTAATTGGTTGCCTGGCGCCAGACGGTTTCCGACTGGGGCTGAACGCCGGCCACTCCGCAAAAAACAACGACGGCGCTGTCAAGAACGCGAAGAGATCTTTCAACTTCAATGGTAAAATCGACGTGCCCGGGAGTATCGATTAGGTTGATTTTATGGTTTTTCCAATAAACGGTTGTGGCAGCCGAGGTAATGGTAATGCCCCGTTCCTGTTCCTGTTCCATGAAGTCCATGGTGGCGGCGCCTTCGTGGACTTCGCCGATCTTATGCGATTTTCCGGAATAAAAAAGGATCCTTTCCGAAACGGTGGTTTTGCCGGCGTCAATGTGTGCAATAATCCCGATGTTCCGGACCCGGTCCAAAGCATTTTTTTCGTCTCTTTTGTAATTACCCATGTTGTTTTTTTCCTTGCATCAGCGGAGTTGTTTTTACCATTTATAGTGGGCAAAGGCCTTGTTGGCTTCAGCCATACGGTGCATGTCGTCTTTTTTCTTGATCGTTGTACCCTGGTTGTTGTAGCAATCGGAAAGTTCGATGCTCAGGCCGTCGATCATGTTTTTGCCGACCTTATCCCGGGCGTGGGTGATGATCCAGTGCATGGCGATCGAGATCCGGCGCTCGGAGGGGATTTCCACCGGCACCTGATAAGTGGCGCCGCCGATCCGGCGGGATTTAACTTCCAAAGAGGGCTTGGCGTTTTCCAAAGCAGTTTCAAAGGCTTCGAGCGGTTTGGAGGAATTTACTTTTTTAGCAAAATTTTCCAGTGCTTTGTAAACAATCCGGCGGGCAGTAGTTTTTTTACCGCTGACCATGACTTTGTTAATGAATTTTGCGATGACCAGGCTGTTATAAACCTGATCGGGGTCAATTTTACGTTTTTCTGCTCTGTGTCGACGGGACATTTTTTTTCCTTTTTAAAATATTTCATTTGGCTTTTAGCCGGCCCCTTCTTTTTAACGAAGAGGTCCAGAGAGCATCCGAGCCCTTCTGAAAATTACTTGGGTTTCTTCGCTCCGTATTTGGAGCGGCTTTTTTTACGGTCTTTAACGGCTGCGCAATCCAGGGCGCCGCGGACCACATGGTACCTGACGCCGGGGAGGTCGGGGACCTTGCCGCCGCGCACTAAAACGATACTATGTTCTTGCAGGTTATGGCCTTCGCCGCTGATGTAAGCGATGACTTCTTCTCCGTTGGAAAGCCTGACCCAGGCGACTTTACGCAGGGCTGAGTTAGGCTTTTTAGGGGTTTTGGTTTTCACTTGCAGGCAAACGCCCCGTTTTTGGGCGTTAGATTGCAGGGCGGGCGATTTATTATACTTTTTCAGTTTTTTCCGGCCATGCTTAATCAGCTGGTTGATTGTGGGCATCCTTTCTCCTTAAATAATCATCAATAAAAGCTTAAGAAGAAAAATATAGCTTTTCAGCCTTTTAATTGCAAAAAGTTAATTGCAAAACGGGAATTTTCCGTGTTTTGAGGGTTAAAAGAAGGCGGACCTGGAGGAAGCCGGGCTCCGGCGGGCGGTTTTTATATTTTCGTTAATTTAGATTAAAACCTCTAATTTTTAGTAATTAATATAAATTAAAATTTCAATTTTAATAATTAAAATAAATAAAACTTGCATAGTTTTAAAATAATAATTATAATCCCGTTTAGGGGGAGATAGGGTATGGGCAAAGCTTACGACGCTATGTTTGCGCTCTTTAAAGTTTTTGGTCCCTTTAAACCTTGCCTCTCCCGATTGTTTTTCCTGGGCTTTCTTCTGCTTTCGGCGGCCCTGTTCTCCAAACAGGGGGTTTTTTTAGAAGAAACCGACATTTCCAAGGTAACACAGCTTTTTTTAGAGTATCATATTGAAAACAAAACCCTTACGCCAAGCATTTTACGCCGCACCGTTAAGCTTTATGTGGAAATGTTTGATGCCGACAAAA
>JBAZHS010000002.1:0-6282 GCA_041652275.1 Parachlamydiales bacterium | reverse complement strand
TTATCTGTTGAAAAAGGAGATCGAACCTTTTTTAAACCTCTCCCATAAAAGGGCCGAGCAGCTGATCGAGGCCTTTAACCAGGGCGATTTTACCTTTTTCCACCAGCTGGACCACCTTTTTGTCAAAGCGATCCAAAGGGCCCATGTCAGCCGCGCTTTTTTAAAAGCGGTGCTTTTGGAAAAGGCCGAACTGGAAAAACTGGAAAAAATCAGCCGCAGCGATTTTGCCCTGGATGAAAAAGAGCTTTTTTTAAGGCAGAAAAACCATCTGCTTAATTTTTATTTTAGCCAGAAAAGAAAAAACAATCTGCTTTCCGATGCCAAAAAAGACAAGCTCTTTCAGCTTTTCGAAAAAAAGCTGAGCCGTTTTGAAAGTGAATATACCAATCAGGCCAAAGTGCAGAAAGAGCACTATTTTGTTTTGCACCTGCTGAAAGCTTTTGCCCGCAGTTTGGATGCCCATAGCGCTTTCTTTTCCGAAGAAGAGGCCCAGGAAATGCGGGTCTCTTTGGAAAAACAGTTCGAAGGCATCGGCGTGGTCTTGACGGAAAGCATCGACGGGGTGCAGATTGCCGAGCTGATCAGCAATTCTCCGGCCAAGCGCTCGGGTAAGCTGCAGGCCGGCGATCTGATCGTAGAGATCAACCATCGTTCGATCGAGAATTTGACTTTTGACGAGGTTTTGCAGGCCCTGAAGACCAAAGAGCAGGGTGAAATCGTGCTGGGCCTGAAAAGGGGGCAGAGCAATGAGGTTTTTTCCGTGGCCCTGCAAAGCGAGCCGATTGAAATGCAGGAAGAGCGCCTGACTTACAGTTTTGAAGAGGTCGAAGGGGGCATTATCGGCAAGCTGGTTTTAAAGTCTTTTTATGAGAACAGCGACGGGGCCAGTTCGGAAAGAGAGATTAAATCTGCAATCGATGCCTTAAGGAAAAAGGGCCAGCTTAAAGGGCTGATTTTAGACCTGAGGGAAAATGCCGGCGGCTTTTTGTCCCAGGCGATCAAGGTGGTTTCCCTCTTTATTGAAAGCGGGGTAGTGGTAGTTTCCAAATACGGAGAAGAGCTGAAATACATCCGCAAGATCGAAGGTTCGGCCTACTACCAGGGCCCGCTGATCGTTTTAACTTCCAAGCTCTCGGCTTCCGCTTCGGAAATTGTCGCCCAGGCCCTGCAGGATTACGGGGTGGCTTTGATCGTCGGTGATAAAACCACTTTCGGCAAAGGCTCGATCCAGTACCAGACGGTCACAGCGGAAAAAAGCGATTATTTTTATAAAGTGACCATCGGCAAATACTACACCGTTTCCGGAAAAAGCACCCAGATCAACGGAGTCAGGGCCGATATTGTCGTGCCTTCTTTTTATGCGCCCTTTGACATTGGCGAGCGTTTTTTGGAATACGCCCTTTCGGCGGATTCCATCCATGCCGTCTATGCTGATACGCTGGCTGATCTGGAGCCCAAGCTGAAGGCCCTTTTGGAAAAACGGTATTTGCCGACCTTGCAAAAAAAGGTAACCGTTTGGGAAAAACAGCTGCCCGAGCTCAGGGCCAAAAGCGAAAAAAGGCTGGCCGCTTCGCCCTTGTTCAAGAATTTTTTATCGGCCGGCGATCTTAAAGAGGCCGTCTTTGCCTTGGACGACAGCCAAATGCAGGAAACGGTTAACATTCTCAAGGATATGCTTGAAATGCAAAAAGAAACCATGGCTGCTGTGTCCGATTAAAGTTTGTCTTTCAGATGTTTAAAGCCTGTCTTTAACCCTTGCGGCTCTTTCAAATTAAATTTTTTTTTTAATTTTCAGCTCTTTTTTTTCGGGTGAAAAGCCGAAAGATGGTTTTTTAAAAATAAACCGTTGCCCAAAATTACTCTTTGCGAATATCTTATTTTTTCTTATCTTATTTAGGTACGGCCAGATAGCTCAGCTGGTAGAGCAGAGGACTGAAAATCCTTGTGTCGCCGGTTCGATTCCGGCTCTGGCCATACTTTTTTCTTGTATTTCCGTTAATTGGTTCTCCGGGTATAATATTGGTATAATTTAATTTAATTAAGCAGGTTTTTTCATGAATTCGGAAAAAAAGGGTCTTTTTTTTGCTCTTTTGGCAGCGCTTTCATATGCAACCTATTCGGTTTTTGTAAAGCTGGCAGTTGAAGTTCCCCCGCTTTCCATGGTTTTTTTTCGTAATTTAACCTGTTTAATGCTTTTGGCTCCCATGTTTTTAAGGGCCCGGGTTTCCTATAAATCAGAGCGGCTGCCCCTTTTTGGCGTCAGAGCCTTAATGGGCTTTTTAGGCCTTTGCTGCTTTTATTTTGCCACCAAGCGGCTGCTTTTGGTTGATGCGGTAATGCTGATCAATACCTCGCCGCTTTTTGTGCCTCTGGTGATCCTGGTTTGGGACCGGGTTAAAATTCCGCCGGTGCGGCTTTTGTCGCTCATGGTGGGTTTTTTCGGAGTACTTTGTATTTTAAAACCAAATTTCAACTTCATTAATTTCGCCGGACTGGTTGGTCTTGGCGCCGGTATTTTTGTTTCGGTTTCCTATGTGATTTTAAAAAAGCTTTCCAAGACCGAACCGGCTACGCGGATCCTGTTTTATTTTTTTGCCGGCAATACGGCCCTGGCCCTGGTCCCGACCCTTTTTGAACTAAAACAGTTTCAAAACCCCTATACCTGGCTGTATCTTTTTTTAGTCGGCCTGACCTCTTTTTTCTATCAGGTCCTGGCGACCCGTGCCTATACTTTTGCTCCGGCGACCAAGGTCAGCGCCATTTCAGGTAATTTGGCGGTGGTTTTTTCCGGCCTTTTGGGCTGGCTGATCTGGGGTAAAATTCCGGACCTTTGGTCTTTTATTGGCATTGCCCTGGTTATCTTTGCTGGAATTACCGTGGCGGCCGAAAGAAAGACTTTTTCCAAGGAAAAAGCCGAAAGCGCTTAAAGGTTGTTTTCGATCATTTAACTTCTTGCTTCTATCTAAAGACAGCTTTTAGGCTCTCAAAGCTGAAAGCTTCAGTTCAAGCAGGGAAAGATTAATTTTTTTATGGTTCGGTCTTTGGCTGAAGCGTCGCTGATAAAAAAGGGGGCCCGGTTAAACCGGGCCCTGAAACTAAACCGAACCTCCAAAACGCCGGGCGAACTAAAAAAACGGCCGGCTTGGCTCGCGCAAAGCTTTTTTAAGCTTTTTTCACATTGATTTTTCTCGGCTCCGAGCGTTTGGCCTTGGCAAAGGTGATCCTCATGATGCCATCTTTATAAGAAGCGTCGATTTCCTTTTTTTCATCGATCTCGCCGGGAACATTGATCCGGTAAGAAAAGCTGGACGAGGCTTTCTGATAATATTTTTTTTCTTTTTCTTCCTCGCTTTTTTCGCCTTTGATCCAAAGCGTTCCCTTTTCATAGGTGACTTCGATGTCGTCGGCTTTCAGACCGGGCAGGGCGGCCTCGACATAGATGTTTTTTTCATCTTCGCAGAGGCTAAGGCCGGAGCGTTCGTTGAAATTAAAGAGTTCTTCGTCATTAAAAATAGAAGGCAGATGCGGATAGTCCCATCCGTTGAAAAACCTTGTTAGATTATGCTTGTTCATTAAAACCTCCTGATGGTTGGTATTAAAAAAACAAGGTTAAAAAACTAAAAAATATATAGCCGATAAGGCTTTTTTTGGGCAAAAAAAATCTGCTTGGGCATTTGGGCAAGCGGGATAATTTTCAGATTAACGGCCTTATAGTTCAAGCCGGGGCGGCCGGCTGATTGCGGCCAGGTTTGCGTGTTTTTTAAAAAAGATTCCGGGAAGCTTCGGGTCAAAAAAGTCTTTTAAGCGGGAAAAGCTTAGTAGAGAGCCTGTGAAAAGCCTCTGTGTACTGCGAGCTTTTTTAAAGAGGAGTAAAAATTTTTTAAGGGGAAACAAAAGGTCTTTTTCCCCAACGGTTTTTTAAACCGAAGTGGTTTTTTGCACGCTCCGGAAACTTGTCTGCAACGCCGCCATGAGCGGTGTTAAACCGCTTTTTTGCAAAGCCGAGATAGGAAAAAGGGTTTGGGGATCAAAGGGATATTTGGCCTTAAAGTTTTCCAGATTTCCGGCAGCTTCGCTTGCGTCTGTTTTGTTCAGGGCCACCAGGAAGGGTTTTTCGGCAATTTTAGGGTTATATTGATGGATCTCTTCTTGCAGCATTTGAAAAGCTTCGAAAGGATCCTGTTCCGAACTGGCAAGGTCAATGACGAAAAGCAGACAGGAAGTCCTTTCAATGTGCTGTAAAAAGGTCAGCCCGAGGCCGCGGTTTTGCGCCGCGCCCTTGATAATGCCGGGAACATCCGCGATTAAAAGGCGGGAATAGTCGGCGAACTCGATCAGGCCCAAATTGGGCTTTAAAGTGGTGAAGGGGTAGGGGGCGATCTTGACTTTGACGGCAGTTAAAGCGCCCAGCAGGGTGGATTTTCCGGCGTTCGGCATGCCGATCAGGCCGATATCGGCAATCAGCTTAAGCTCCAGCCGGATCCTTTTTGTTTCGCCTTTTTGGCCCTGGGTGCAAATGTTCGGGGCCTGGTGGGTAGAGGACTTAAAGCAGGTATTGCCCTTGCCTCCCCGTCCGCCCTGGCAGATTAAAAACCGTTCTTTGTCTTGGGTCAGATCGCAGATTAAAAAACCGTTTTCGTCAGTCGCCTGGGTCCCCAGGGGAACTTGGATGGTCAGGTTTTTGCCGTTTTTGCCGGTTTTATTATTGGAGCCGCCCTGCTCGCCGTTTTCGGCTTTGAGGATTTTATAGTTGCGCAGGTCTTCCAAAGAAAGCAGGTGGCGGTTGGCTTCAATTAAAATGGAGCCGCCCTGGCCGCCGTTGCCGCCGGCCGGGCCGCCTTTGGGAATATATTTTTCCCTTCTCCAGGCTACAACGCCGTTGCCGCCTTTGCCGGCTTCCAAAATTAGCTCCAGATTATCAATAAACATAAAAATCCGATCAGCTCTGGTGTTTTCTGCCTCTTGGCTTTTTTATCTTTTTTAAAAACCAAAAGAGCCTACAAAAACACTTTTAGTTTTTATAGGCTCTTTTGTTTAGTTTTTTTTTCTAACGGCCGGTGGTTTTAAGCGGTAGTATCGACCGGCAAAACGGAAACAAAAGTTTTATTTTTTTTCACAAACGAAACTCTTCCGTCGATCAAAGCAAACAAAGTGTAGTCCCGGCCGACGCCGACATTCTTGTCGGGGTGCCACTGGGTGCCGCGCTGCCTGACCAGGATCGAACCCTTGGTGACGAGCTCGCCGCCTGCGGCTTTTAAGCCGAGGCGTTTTGATTCGGAATCTCTGCCGTTTCTGCTTGAGCCTTGTCCTTTCTTGTGTGCCATGCGTTACTCCTTTTCTAATTTGATGGCAGTGATTTTAACTCGGGAATATTTTTGCCGGTGGCCCTTTTTTTTACGGGTCGAGCGCTTTCTCTTTTTATATTTGTAAGCAATGATCTTGGGGCCTTTGATCTCTTCAAGCACTTCGCCCAAAACCAGGGTTTTTTCCAGGGTCGGAGCGCCGATTTTAGTGGTATTTTCATCCTGGATTAACAAGACCTGTTCGAATTTAATGTTTTTGCTTTCCAAGATTAAATCGATGTCGATAACGTCGCCTTCCCTGACCCAATACTGCTTGCCTCCGGTTTCGATGATCGCGTACATGTATTTCCTCCAAAAAATATATTAGATATAGAGAAAAATAATAGACAAAAACCTTTGGCTTGTCAATTAAAATAGTATTTTTGCCCCAAAGCCGGCAGCGGCTGGTTTTCTTTTTTTTCCGCCGGTCCCGAAACCGGGTTCGGCCTTTTCAGCAGTTTTTGGATTTAAAAAAAATTTTACCAAAGTTTTTTTTAAAACTGTCCGGAAAGTCCGCCTTTGACGATCGGGGCCTTTTTAAGGGTCTCTCCCATGACAAAGCCGCCGGTTTTATAGCCGGCTTCCAAATTTAAAAAAAAGTTTTTGGCTTTTAGGGGACGGTATTGAAAAGTGCCGCTGATCCGGCTGCCCCAAATACTTTTTTTGAGCTGGTCTTCCGGGTAATCAAGGCCGAGCTCAAAAGAACCGCTTTCGAGTTCATCTTCAGAGCCGATCTCGGTAAAGGTCCGGCAGTCTTTGAAAGCCAGAAAGCGCGGCTGGCGGAAAAGATCGAAAATCAGGCCGAAGGCCATTTGCCGGCAGGTGAAAAGCTCTCTTGCCTCCATTCCCAGCCCATAGTACTTGTTGCCGGCGTGCTGTCCGAGACGGCCGTAGAAATAGATTGGACCTTGGTTGGGAGTAAGCAAAAAGTTTTCAAAAT
>JBAZHS010000001.1:5040-28905 GCA_041652275.1 Parachlamydiales bacterium | reverse complement strand
TATCGGTCTTCTGTTCAACCAGCAAGGCCTGCCCGTTTGAAAAAAAGCTGACAGCGCCGTTTTCCACCTGGGCATTTTGGGGATTGGCCAAAACCACAAACGGACAAAAAAACAGCCAGCAGTTTCTCACAAGCCGGTTAAAAGAACGCAACAAGCCTTTTTTTAACAATGAAGCCTCTTTTTTTCAGCTATATATATTATTTGTATATAGTACAAGGCTAAAAACTGTTTAAAAACAAACCCCGTTTCAAGATCGCCCTTCAGCAGTGCTTTTTGGCAAACTGGCAATGCCTTTAATTCTTTGCATCACCGATCATTTTCCTCTAAAGAAACAGGGTTTTACCGGCATATCCAAAATTATTCTGAGGTGGACCCCATTGTCAAGACCAAAAAATGATCGGTACTTGTTTGTTTCTACCATTCTTTACTTTCTTAGTTTCAAGCAGCATTGGACAGGCCGAGCAGCTCACAAATAGCTCGGCGCAGGCCTGCCTGCTGCGTGTTTTATTTTCTTCCGACTAAAATACCATTTTTAAGTCGGTAACCTCCCCAAAACACATCTTGAGGAGTTTTTCCTTCCAAAGCTTGATGAGGTCTTTCGCTATTATAAAATTTCATGTACTCTCCAATGCCCTGAAAAGCTTCTTTGCCATTAGTGTATTGCTTAAGATACACCTCCTCATATTTTAAGGACCTCCAAAACCTCTCTATGAAAATATTATCATAGGCTCTGCCTTGGCCATCCCAGCTAATTCTTGATCCTCTTTTTTCAAACATTTCTACAAAATTGGGACTCGTAAATTGCGACCCTTGATCAGAGTTCATAATTTCCGGTATTCCGGTCTTTAAGGCGGCTTTCGCCGCTTCCATACAAAATATAACGTCCATACTATTGGATAGCCTCCATGAAAGAATATACCGACTATACCAGTCAATCAGCGCCACTAAATACAAAAACCCATTCATCAGGCGGATGTAGGTAATATCCACTCCCCAAGCCTGATTACACCTCTCTATTGGCACACCCCTGAGAAGATATGGGTATTTCCGCATTTCCTCCTGGGCCTTGCTTAAATTTGGCTTGGGATAGATGGCTTCTAGTCCCATCAAACGCATTAAGCGCTGAACCCTTTTACGGTTCACACGGTATCCCTCTTTGTTTAACCACAAATCCATTCTACGGCTGCCATAAAAGGGATGCCGGGTATATTCTTCGTCGATCAGTCTCATCAGGAGTAAATTCTCTTCGGACTCCCTACACGGTTCAAGATAATAGCTTGAGCGGTTTAATGCTAGAAGCCCACATTGTTTTCTGATCGAAAAAATCCCTTCAGGTTCTATAAGGGCTTTTTTGTTTTCCAGGGTCAAAGGCCTAATTTTTTTTTAAGCCACTCCACCTCCATTGTCAGCTGCCCAACTTTTCTTTGCAGAGCCTCTTCTTTGACGCAATTTTCCTTTTTTTCTTTGCGTCTTTTATCAGCAAAAAGTTCTTTTCCTTGTTCCAGTAGCTGTTTTTTCCATTTACCCACCTGAATAGGATGAACTTCGTATTCTCTGGCTATTTCATTTAAAGGACGGTCTTCTTTAAGAGCCTCTAGGGCTACTCTGCATTTAAATTCAGAGCTTCTGTTCTGCTTCATCTTTTGGCCCTCCTTTTGGCCTGATAGATTAGCAGAAACTAACAAATACACTGGTCCATTTTTGGGGGTCCACTATATTCTCTCAAAAGAAAAGCCAAGACCAAGGGAATTTTCATTCCTAAGGCGAAAAAAAAGGAAAAAGCATGGCATTATACTATTTCTCCTTGCTTGTAAGCAGCGCGACTTGATTTTTATTTTTTTAGAAAATTTTTAATAATAAAAAACCTCTTTGCCTATAGACAAAGAGGTTTTTAAAAATTAAGCAACAGTTTTTCTGTAAATTTTAAAAAACCATTATCATTATTTAAATATAACGAGCATAGCCTCTTTCAAACGCTCGAAAAGACTCCGAGCAATAACTGCATCAGCCGCTTGTGACAACAACTTAAATTCAGCGTTGACAACTGCATCAGCGTTGACAACTGCATCAGCGTTGACAACTGCATCAGCGTTGATAACTGCATCAGCCGCTTGTGACAACAACTTAAATTCAGCGTTGATAACTGCATCAGCGTTGATAACTGCATCAGCCGCTTGTGACAACAACTTAAATTCAGCGTTGACAACTGCATCAGCTTTTACAACTGATTCAGCTAATGATTTTTTATACTCATAAACCAAAACAGCACATCCACCAAGCAAAGGAATCAATTCAATTACTCCTTTGAAAATCTGCTTGATTTTGTTCATTAAATCTTCTTTAATGTCGCTATAAGCTTCTGCATATTCATTTGTGGTTACTTCCTGAGGCAACACTGACATATTTTTCTTAATACTATAATAAATAGCTTGAAAACTATAAAAAATAGTTTTTGCTAGACCATCAACAATGTTAACAGAGCCAAAAGCTGGACTAGTGAGTACGTATCCGACTTTCCTAGCTGCTGTAAATCCTATTGAATTTGTATTCATTTTTTTCCTTTATTTTTTATTTTTAAATTAATTAATATTAATTAATAATTCACACTAAAACTTTAACGCCAGTAATTGTATCACTGTTTTTATTTAATATCAATGTTTCCAATTAACTGTTAAATAAAAGCTTAGCGGGCGCAATTAGAGAACGGTGTCGCTGGGCGTTATTGCATAAGTCCCTGAGAAACAAGGTCAGAAATTCAAGAAAAGATTTATATTAAATTAGCTGAAAATAAAAACAGGTATCCCAATACATTATTATATGTTATTTAAAGCCACATGAGCCGGCAGAAAGATTTTTAATTTTTTTTCCCTTAGATTTCTAGCTAACGATCCAGTTTTTTCAGAGATGATTTCTACATACACCATTTGTATCATTGCATTTTGAAAATTTAAATTTCTCAACCAGGTAAACTTTCTGGTGATAAAAATTAACATGTTAACAAACGAACTCAAAAGAGCAAGCTCTAATTTTAAAACAAACCGCTGAAATAAAAACAATGGAATCTCGCTGTCAGATGACTTGTTTGAAGGTATCTTTTGAGCTCCTTTTTCTATAGCTATTTTTCTAATATTTTCGGCAAAGGTTGCACAGTTTTTTGTTAGGTTTTGGTATAAAAACGCATCTTCATTTCTTGCTAAAATCTCTGATTGCTCTTTTTCGATGAATTCAACGATATAATTAAAAGCATCCTCTTCAAGCTTATAACTGGCGGTAACTAATCCAAATTTGGTTTTTGGTGCGAATTCTTTTTGATCCGGGCAAGTCAAAAGTAATTTTTGGGTGTGCGTTTCTATATCATATTTTTGAAGATCAACCCCAACAGAATAAACCTCGCCTGTGGGCTTAATCAATCTAATGAAAGTATGGCCTTTTTTAAAATCAATATTTTTTCTGGATGGAAAAGTAGAAACAATATCCAATTGATAAAAATTGGGCCGGCTGCCCTCGGGTAAAGTTTTAAATTCAAAAAGTTTTTCCCATGTTTGGGATGATTTTTGAACAAATCCGTTTTCTAAATAAACTATATCTGCATTCGGCAGCCATAATCCATCCACTATTTGGATGAAGTTATAATCGCACAGTTCATTAATGGTGCATAATTGACTCTTTTCATTATTAAAAACTTTAAAAAGAGGTTCGCCATCTTTATTCAAAGCGATTTTATGATTAAAATAGACCATCCTTTCAAAGTTGCTTCTTTGAAACCTTGTATATTCTTCATCTTTAATTTTACAGGGAATGCAGCGCTCTTCAAAAAGAAGCCGGAAATATCGATCATCTGCAATGAATTTAAAAGGTAAATTAATTTTCTGGCATTTTTCCATTAATTCCAGCTTGAAATACACGTCTTTCAGTTTTTTTATCGCTTCATCGGAGACTTTTTTTTTCAACAACTTCAAGGCTTGTTCTTTTAAACGGCATAATTTATTTTGAGAATCAACCGGATTATTTTCTCCGATCAAAGCCCAAACATTTTTTTCCAATTGATTTATCATTTCAGAATCGACCTGTTCCGGAGAAATCGTTAGAACATCCGGGTATTTTGGAGGAAAGACATGTGATATTACCGAAGACAACCCGACCATAAGATAAAAGTTTTTTTAGTTTAAGTTATCATTGTTAATATATTATTAATGATACTGAAACTATTATAAATAATAACAAATTACTATTAAAGAATAAATTAATCTTTTTACTAAATAAAAATAAGTTGATGAATTTTAGAAATTAGACTTCAGCCTCAGAACCAAATGGTAAGAAAATCTGATCTACTTAAAAAAATCAACTCGAAAAGCAAAAAAAAGCTGACAGCTAGGGTTATTTTAAAAATGTTAAAGATAAATAACTAACAAACATACACTTGCATTTTTTATAATAAATTTTTGACAGTTAATAATGCTTTAAAAGAAATACACAAAAAGATTATAATTTATGTAAAAAGTTTAAAAATGACCCAAATTATTAATTTTACCCGTGCCGATCTGCCTTCTTTACCTGCTTTTTATCCCCCACAGACCGCCGTTGGGCCGGACGCCTCTTCTCTGCCAGACAAACCCGCCCTCTTCCAAAACCCCTTTTTACTTCCTTCTCCCGGTCCTTTGGCACCTTCCAGCGATGGAAGCTCCGCCGGCGACGGCCAAAGTAAAGTTACTCTCCAAACTCCCCCTCCTTCGCCTTCAGCCGCAAAAACAGCCCCCCCAAGCACCCCTTCAAGACCAGCTTTGCCACCCGGAATGCTGACTTCGCCGCAAAAATATTTTCCGATCAGCCCAAGCTCCGGAAAAATAAAATGGACCCCCAGATCACAAAGGGAAAAAAGGGTAATTTATGTTTTAAAAAATTTTGACACCTCTGAACTTTATATAGGAAAAACCGAAAGAGAACTGCAATTTCGAATCTCCGAGCACTACCGCCTGGGTTTAAAAAGCGCTATTAAGCATAGCCTGCTTTCGATGAAAAGCCGGCGTTTAAAAAAACCTGATTTTCATCAGCTTTTAATCACTGATCATTTTGCCGTCGGCATTCTTTTCAGACAATCCGACAACCCCTCTTTGGACTTAAGCCAAGCGGAAAAAACTGCAATTGCCTTCAAGGGCTCTTACCAGCATGGATATAACCGCTCCCCCGGAGGAGAAGGCGGCTTGCGCAGTACTTTCCCTCCTGATCCGACGCAAACCAAAATTACCGCTTATTTACACCCTTAAGCCAAAAGATTGAAAAGTACGGAAAGACCTCACCGCCCTACACCATAAAATATCCCTTAAAACTAACGGTGCGCCGGTACATCCGGAAAGAACGGCTGAAGCAATCCGAAGCCAAGAACCAAAAATCCTTCGCCTCCGGCAAAAAAAGCCCGGAATAAGTTAATTCATCCTCATATTGTGATAAACCGCATCAACATCTTCCAGGTTTTCCAAAAAGTCCAAAAGCTTCCCGTTGGCCTCTTTAAGCTCGGCGGTACATTCCACCAAATGCTTGGGCACCATTTGCAAAGAGGCCTCTTCAATGGAAACTTCCGCTTTTTCCAAAGCTTCTTTAAGCTTAAAAAAATTCTCGGGAGAAGCCGTCAGAAGAAAAAAATCCTCGTCGGTTTCAAAATCATCAGCGCCATTTTCGCTCGCCAGTAAAAAAAGCTCGTCTTCCAGGGCGTTTTTTTTCAGCACCTGGATCAAGCCCTTGCGCTCAAAATTAAAAGCCACCGACCCGGGATTGGCCACCGTGCCGCCGCATTTATTGATCGCAATACGGATCTCAGAGGAAATACGGTTTTTGTTATCAGTCATAATTTCTGCAATGATGCCCACTCCCCCATGGCCATAAAGCTCGTAGGTCATCTCATAATAGTCGCTTTGGGAATCAAGTGCGGCTTTTTTAATGTTGCGTTCGATATTTTCCTGAGGAAAATTATTCTCTTTGGCTTTTTGAATGGCCATCTTAAGCTTATTATTAGCCTTCGGATCAGGGCCATTCTGTTTGACCGCTGAAATGATTTCTTTGGCAATGCGGGAAAAAATTTTGCCTTTGATCTTGTCGGCTTTATCCTTGCGGTGCTTGATGTTGGCCCACTTACTGTGCCCTGCCATAGATATCCTTCCTTTTTTTAAAAAAACCTTTGCGAAAAGCTTTGGCCTCTTGGTAAAAATAAAATTTTTTTTCTTCTTTCAAAAAAGAAGCCGAATGCAGGATCTGCCGCTTTTTACCCTGCATAATCGGATGTAAATCATGCAGCATTTCATGATAAACCACAAAAGAAAGAAAAAAGGCGGGAATCGAAGGGTGGTCCAAAAGCGGATTGATCCGAATCAGTTTTAAATGATGATCAAAAGAGCCGAAAGTCAGATGGCGGAACTTCCAATAACGGCAGCGGCGTCCCCAGGTAATCTGCAAACCTTTAAGCTCATTGCGGAAATAGGACTGGTTGAGCTCTTCTAAAATGTTTTTCAAATTATAATAATTCCCTTCCCACCTTAATTTCGGCAGTTTTTCTGAAACCGGAGGAGCCGCGGCTTCAGCTGAAATCTGATTTTGAAAAAAAACTTTTAGCTTTTGTTTGGCGGCATAAGAACGGTGTAAAAAAAAGTCCTTGATCGCCAAAAGCTCAGCTTCTTCGGCCTTTAAAAAAACCGGATGCAGGATAATTTTGAGAAAAAAAGACTTTTCGGACCGGTCCGAACAGATCCGGTTAAAAACTCTCCGAAAATCCAGCCGGGAAACCAGCTGCTGTTTAAAGCAGCCCTTTCCTTCCAAAGGTTTTTTTGCTCGCCAATAGATTTCTTTTGGCTCAAAGGAAAGCGGCTGTTTGACCAGCCTTAAAAAGGCGGTCCGGTTTTTTTTCAAGACCAGCTCTATTTTTTGGCCGAAAAGTACAGAAAGCCTGTTTTGAAGTTCTAGTGGCTGCATAATTAAAGTTTTTTTTGCATCATAATTTTATCTAAATAACCGCCGTTTTCTTCTTTAATAAAATGCTTTTGGCGGCCATATTCCTTAAAACCAAGCCGCTGATACAGATGGATGGCCGGATTTTTCTCGTAGACTTCCAGATGTAAAAAATCCAAATGGAACTGCTCTTGGGCCATTTGGATCAAAGTCTTCAAAAGCCGGGTGCCGACACCCTTGCCACGGAAATTCTGATCGACAATAACCGCAAACAAGGCATGGTGGGACAGCTTTTTAAAATAAGCTAGGTAAAGATTGGCCAGGCCAACCACACGGCCATCAATTTCCGCCGCCAAAACCGCTTTCTGGTCGACATAGCTCATCCAGATCCGAACCGCATCGGCAATCTCAAGGGCACTGTTCATGGGAAACCAGCGCAAAACCGCCTTCTCGGAAAAAAAACCCGTTAGCGCCGAAGTATCATTAGAAGTAGCTAAACGGATCTTGAGCTCAGCTTTTTTTTCGCTCATAGACCTCCTGAAGAACTTAGCTTGCTAAGCTCGATCTGGTTTAAAAAAAGCTCGAACAGCCAGCGGGGGGATGTTTGGTGTTCTGATTTAAAATAATTTTCCTGAAAAGCAAACTGCTTAAAACCGAATTTTTCTATCAAAGAAAAGGCCGCCGAATCCCGGGCCAGCTCAACCACCAGGGTCTCCAAATGAAAATAGTTTTTGGCCAGGTTAATTAAATTTTTCAAAAGAGCAAAACCAAGGCCCCGCTTTCTTTTGGCTTCTTCAACAATAAAATACAAAGAAGCGCTATGGGCCACTTTTTTATAGGGCATTAAAAAAAGCACACCCAAGCCGACCACCTCTTCATTTAAAAGCACACTCAAAGCAGCCTTATATTTGGCAAAACCAATCCAGTTCTCGGCAAAAACCGCCGCTTCCGCTTTCGAGCTAACTGGAAAAAAGGGCCAGTTCTTCTCATCTTCCAGCCACTGTTTCAAAACCTTCCCGTCTTCCGCGAAAGAATAGCGGATCTCTAAAGCCTCCATTTAACCCCCGAACTCCTTTAAATAGGCGTTAATAAAACCGTCAATCTCGCCATCCATCACCGCCTGGATGTTGCCCGAAGAATAACCGGTGCGGGCATCTTTTACCAAGGTATACGGCTGAAAAGTATAAGAGCGGATCTGATGACCCCAGGCAATTTCTTTTTTCTCTCCGCTCAGCTTTTTCATGGCCTCTTCCCTTTCCTGCAGCTCTTTTTGGTAAAGTTTGGCCTTAAGCATTCGAAAACAGGTTTCTTTATTTTGCAGCTGGCTGCGCTCGCTTTGACAGGAAACCACAAGGTTTGTCGGCAAATGAGTGATGCGGACGGCGGAATCCGTCCGGTTCACATGCTGGCCGCCGGCGCCGGAAGCGCGAAAAGTATCAATCCTAATTTCTTCCGGGTTAATTTCAATAGACACATCATCCTCAAGAACGGGGATCACATCCACTGAAGCAAAGCTAGTATGGCGGCGGGCATTGCTGTCGAAAGGCGAAATCCGAACCAGCCGGTGGACCCCCCTTTCCGCTTTAGCCAGGCCAAAAGCATAAGGTCCTTCAAAACGCATGGTAATGTTTTTAATGCCGGCGACTTCTCCTTCCAGCTTATCAATAACTTCAACCTTAAAGTGTTTTTTGGTAGCCCATTTCTGATACATTCTGGAAAGCATTAAGACCCAATCGCAGGATTCAGTGCCGCCGGCCCCGGCATTGATCGAAAAAAAACAGCTCCGGGGATCAAGCTCGTGCGACAAAAATTTTTTAATTTCCAGTTCCGCAAGTTCAGTTTCAAGCTTTTCCGCTTCCAGCTTCAATTCCTGAAGAAAAGCCGCATCATCTTCTTTTTCCGCTTCCGGCAAAAGCTCCTTTAAATTCAAAAGCCGCCCCCGGAGTTTTTGAAAAGGTCCGATCAGGGCTTTCAGATCGGAAATCTTCTTTAAGGTTTTTTGGGCTTCTTCCGCATTTTGCCAAAAAGCCTCTTCTTCGCTTTGCTTTTCCAGTTCTTTCAGCTCTTTTTCCCTTTCGGGCAGGTCAAAGAAACCTCGCTAGGTCTAAAATGCGCGCTTCCAACTTGATTAAATCCACGGCCAACCTCTTTTTACTTTAATTCCATTGTGCAAAAAAAAACAAAAAACCTCGAGGAAAATCCTTTTTTTTCAAAAAACCTTTTTCTTCTTCTTTACATTTCCAAAGCCGATAAGTATAATCGCTGGTCAATTAAATTTTTAACAATCCTATTAGGAGGTTCAGATGTCTTCTGTAATTCATGGTATCGGTTCTGGTATTTCTACAGGCTTTGAAGCCGCTAAAGCTTTTTCAATTGCCGCAGCTTCAAAAATAGCTTCTTTAGCCAAAGTGTTCTTTGGAGCCGCTTCGGCCCTGGTTTCCGCCCATCCGATCGCTGTTAGTTTGACCGTTGGAGGCCTGGTTTTGGGATCCGTTGTCCTTTATGTTTTTAAAACCAAACATAAGCAAGCAGCCCTAACCCTTCCCGTTGGAACTCCCGCAGTTACCAAGTAAATTTTTCTTTTGATCAAGAGCAATAGGTTTTTTTTTACTTATTGCTCTTTTTTTTTCCAAAATAACAAATTGCTTTGACTATTAATTCCTCCTCGAGATAAAAGATTCTTTAGAAGATCGTTATAAACTTTTTTACGTAAAAGGAGATTTTAGTATGGCAGGTAAATCAAAAAACACAAAATTCATGAAACCTATGCATATCAGTGAAGAGCTGGCTTTAGTCGTAGGTAAAGGCCCAATGCCCAGAACTGAAGTAACCAAAAAACTTTGGGCTTATATTAAAAGAAAAGGACTGCAAGACAAAGCAAACCGCAGAAATATCAACCCTGACGAATGCTTAGCAAAAGTCTTTGGCTCGAAAAGATCGATCAACATGTTCCAAATGACCAAAGTCGTCAACAAGCACCTTTCTTAATTTAGTTTCTTAGCTAAAAAAACCCTAAAATCGCTTTTGTTTTTAGGGTTTTTCTGTTATATTTTTTTAAAAAATTTTTTAATTTCAACCTATGCTGCACGAAATTCAAAATTCGGCAATCGGCTAAATTAAAGAAAGCTCTTTTTTGAAGTTCTTTCGGTATAAAAATTATAATTTTTTTAAGTTCAAAAAACACCAGAAATGTTTTGTTTCAAAAAAAACCAATTCGGACGCCCCTGTACTGTGAACAATGAATACTCTTCTTAATTAAAATTATTAACTCATGTAGACTATCTGAAAAGAAAAGATAAAAAAAATAAACCGTCCTGTTTTTAATTTAAAACAAAAAAAAACATGAAACCCTTTCTTTCCTTAATTTTGCTCTCCGGAGGAAAAGGCCGCAGAATGCAAAACCAAACCCCCAAGCAATACCTGCCTTTAAAGGGTAAAATTATTGCTTGGCACAGCCTGGAATTTTTTCTTAAAAGCCGTCTTTTTAGTGAAATCATTATTGTCTGTGCAAACCACGATCAAAAACTTTTTGGGGTTTTTCAAAACAAAAAAACCTTAAAACCGTCCAGCAAAAACCGGCTGGTTTTTGCGGCTGCCGGAGCCGAAAGGCAGCTCTCCGTTTTTTCCGGCTTAAAAAAGGTTTCTTCCTCATCCGATTTAGTCCTAATCCATGATTCGGCCCGCCCTTTCATTTCAAAAAAAGCACTGGCAAAACTGATTCAATCCGGTTTAAAAACCGGCGCCGCCGCTTTAGGGGCCCCGGTCAAAAATACGATTAAAAAAGTTAAAAACGGACAAGTCATCAAAACTTTAAAACGCGATGAGCTCTATGAGATTTATACACCCCAGGCCATCCGTCCCGAGCTTTTAAAAAAAGCTTTTAAAAAGCTCAAGGCCAACCAAAAAGTTACCGACGATGTCTCTTTGATCGAACTTTTAAAGCACCCGGTAACTATCGTCGAAGACACGACTTTTAATTTAAAAATCACCACTCCCCTGGATCTGGAGATCGCTGAAAAGATATGCCCAAATACAAACTAATTTTAGCTTACGACGGCAGCGCTTATTCCGGCTGGCAAATTCAAAAAAATAAAATAACCGTCCAGTCCAAGGTCGAAGAAGCCCTCGAAGTCTTGCTGAAAAAAAAGACTTCGCTCATCGGCGCTTCAAGAACCGACGCCGGCGTACACGCCTTGGGCCAAACCGCCCATTTTTCTACCCTAGAAGAGCTGGACCTAGAAAGGGCCCTTTATTCTTTAAACGGCCTTTTACCCCAAGATATCCGCCTCAAAAGCCTGGAACCGGTACAGGAAACTTTCCATGCCCGCTTTTGGGCAAAAAAAAAGACCTACCACTATTTCTTTTTCCTTGGCCGCCACCAGGATCCCTTCGAGCGTTTTTTTTCAACGCATATCTATCAGCCCCTAGACCTTCAGATCATGCAAAAAGCCTGCCTTTGCTTTTTAGGCCGGCATGATTTCAGCGCTTTTGCCAACGCTTCCCGCGAAGACTCGGCCAAAACCAAACCCATTAAAAACATGTTTAAAATAGAGCTCAAAGAAGTCCGGCCGCAAACTTACCGTCTGGAGTTCGAAGCCGACGGCTTCCTCTATAAAATGGTGCGCAATCTAACCGGTACCCTGATCGAGGCCGCTTCCGGCAAGCTGTCTTTGGAAGATCTGCCTTTGATCCTGGCTTCCAAAGACCGCAAAAAAGCCGGCTTTGCGGCTCCGGCTAAAGGCCTTTTCCTGGTAAAAGTTTATTATTGACCTCAAAAAAAGAAGTAAAATGCAAAATGTCCCTGGCCGCCATTTTCATCTGCGGATGGCCTGCAGGACAGATCAAAACCGAAAGGGCCCGGGTCTTTTCCAGGGCTTTGAAGCCCCGCAGCGAATCTTCAAAGCCAACGGCCCTTTGCTCCGGCTTAGAATAAAGTTCCAAAGCCTTTAAATAACCGTCGGGGGCAGGCTTGGCCTTGGCATAATCTTCCCTGGTAATCCAAAAAGAAATTGTTTTTAAAGGGCCCATCTCTTCTTTGCTTAAAATAACCACCACCTGTTCTCGGGCCGAATTGGTCACGACACAGCTTTTTTTCTTCAGCTTTTTTAATTTTTCCAAAAGCTCAAAAACCCCCGGCATCAAAGAGATCTTCGAAGAAGACAAAAGTTCTCCGTAAAGCTGTTTTTTAAGCCGGTAGAGCTCTTCCCAGGGGGTCTTTAATAAAGCCGGAAAAAGTGCAAAAAGCGCTTTTTTGACCGCCTGATCATCAAAATGGGCCAGAGAACAGTAAAAATCAAAATCCCATTTCAGCTCAAAGCCCTGTGCTTCAAGCATCTTTTGATAAGCGGTGTAATGCAGTCTTTCCGTGTCAACCAAAAGCCCGTCAAAATCAAACAAGAAAAAATCAAAGGCCGAAACCCAGTCCACAAAAACCTCTTTTTAAAGCCTGGCGCAAGTTCTTTTCAAAGGAACCTGTCTTATCAAAGCCGTATGTTCTTTAACGCACAAATTTGGAAGCGGGCTCTGAAAGCGGCAGGGCAAATTCATTAATTAAACTGCTGATCTCGCTTAAACCGACCCGGGTAGATAAAATCTGCCCCTCGGAGCCAAACAGGATCACCGTCGGCATGGCCATAATTTTATATTCTTTGACCAGCTCCGGGGCATTATCAACATTGATCTTGATCAGTTTGACGCGTGAAGAGGGCAGCTTTTCCAAAAGCGGCGAAACCCTCTGGCAGGGTCCGCACCAGGTGGCAAAAAAATCCACGGCTACCGGAACTTTACTGGCTTTGATGGCCTTTTCCAGCTGCTCTTTAGTCTTGATTTCAACAATTTCCGCTTGGAGATCTTCGACAGCTTCCAAAGGCTGGGACAAAGAATTCTTGGCGGCGCCGGGCTCCTCTTTCAGCTCCAAAACCGGCTTATCTTGACTGGTTTTTTCCAAAAGCGCCTTTTCAAGGGCCTGCTGCTCTGAAAACTGTTTTTCCAAAGACAAAGCCTGTTCCAAAGCAATTGCGGCCCTCACGCCGGAAGCAGCCGCTAAAATGGCCTGTTTGTCAATTCCGGAAACAATATCTCCTGCAGCAAAAACACCTTCCAAAGAAGTTTTTTGGCCCTCTTTGGTTTCAATAAAGCCCGCTTCGTCCAAAGCCAGTTTCTGGTTTTGAAAAAGAGCCGAATTAGGCTTAACTCCAATCGCTACAAAAAGCCCGTCTACCGAAATTTCCCGGCCGCCCGCAAGCTGGATTTTTTCCAGTTTATCGCTGCCCAAAATCTTTTCTGCCTGCGTCTTGAAAAGCACTTCCACATTGCTTTTTTGCAAAAGCGCAGCTTTTTGTTTCGCGTCAACGCCCGGTTTAAAGTCAGCACCCCTGATTAAAACATAGACCTTCTTGGCCAAGCCGGCAAGATACGAGCTTTCCTGAAGGGCGCTTTTACCTCCGCCGACAACCGCCACCACTTTATCTTTATAAAGCGGACCGTCGCAAAGCGCACAGTAGGAAACTCCCCGACCGCGGTATTCTTTTTCTCCCGGCAGGTTCAGAACCTTGCTCTGGCAGCCCATGGCAATCAAGCAACTTTCCGCCTGCAGCACATCCAGCCTGTTTTCTCCGGAAACATTGTAAGCTTCAATGGTAAAAGGGCGTTTGGAAAAATCCACCTTGGCTGCTTCTTCTTTCAAGACCGTACATCCGGAGGCAATCGCCTGTTCTTTCAATTTTTCTACCAATTCAAGGCCGGAAATCTTTTTTTCCGCCGGCCAGTTTTCCACCGACCCGGCCTGGGTGATCAGGCTGCCCTCTTTGCCCTCGAGAATAATTGGTTTCAGTCCGCTGCGGCCCAAATAGATCCCGGCGCTCAAACCGCTGATCCCGCCGCCCAAAATCACCACCTGGCTTTTTTGTTCAGAAAAAGCCAGAGAAAAAACAAACAGAGCAAGCAAAATTTTCTTTAACATGTTAATTAACTCCCGTACTTGATGATAAAAGCTTAAATTATCACACCTTTAAAAAAAAGAGGAGATTCCACACAATTTCTGCTGGCATAAAATTTGAGAATCGACCCTTGCACTGCCAAAAACAGCTTCCGGTTCCTTTCAGCCTTTTAAAAAAAATTAAGCGCCGCCCAATCTTTGAGCTCTGTCTAAACAGCCAAGTCCAAAAAAGCTAAAAAAAGCACCCGTCCGCCCGGCCTTGAACTTTTCTTTTGCCCTGCCAAGAGAGGCTCCGCCCCATTTCACCGTACTATATAATTTAGATGAAAAAAAAACAGCTCCTGCACCCGGTTTCTTTTCCAAAAAAAGCTTTACTCTCAAAGACTTGAAAATACCCTCTGGTCGATCAATTGTTTTTCTTATCAACATCAAGAGCCGAACTGGAAAGATCCGCCGGCATACCAGACTTACACGAGCTGAAAGATTAACTGGCCATCCAGATACAGCCAGGATGACCGCTTCGCTGGTCCAAGACCAAAAAACCATCCGGCCTTTCGCAGACAGACCGAAAGAAGCTGCTTCCGCTTTCTTTAATCCGGGGTCCCCAAAAACAGCCTTTCCCGCCGCCTGATTTTTCTTTGCTTTGCCAAAACTATCCTTAAAGACTAAGCTAAAAGAAAAAAAACACCATGTTTTCTCTTTTTCGACCAGCTTCTTTATTTTTTAGTCTGAAAACCAAAAAACCGCTAAATTACCTTTTTTATCTTGGCTGGATTTTTAGCCTTTCTTTAATTTATGGCCTTTTTTTAGCTCCCTCATTTTTTTCCGCTTTGGAAACCGTACTTTTTTTTACCTTCGAAGCGCTTTTTTTGGCCCTGATCAGCTTTTTTTTAGAAAAAAAAGCATCTAAATGGCTTTACAAAAGCACTCTGGGCCTAATAGCCTTTTTATTTCTTTTTCATCTGGTCTCCTTATTTTTAAAAGTGCTTTTGGATGCCGACTGGAGCTTTTTATACAGCCTGTTTTCTCAGGACAAAAGCGCCAATTTCTGGGTTAAAATCCGGGCGACCAACATCTCTTCTTTATACTTGTTTTTAATCGGCTTTCTGATTGTCTTGCTGCCTTTTTTAAGTTATGCGGTTTACTTTTTTACTTTCCGCCTCAGTCTAAAAAAACCTTTTTTTATTTCCTTTTTTTCGCTTGCAGCCGCTTATCTTTTAACGCTTTTCACCCTGTTTGGTTTAAATGCCTTTTCCGCTTTTTTCGCCCCTTCCCTAAAACCAGAACAGCTTTCGTTATCCGTTTTTTTTCCCCAGCCGAAAAAACTCTTCGTCCAAGATCTGTTAATTTCTAAAAACCAAGCTCCCTCCCCTTTTTTTCCAAACAAGCTAAAACTCGCCCAAAAACCGCCGGTTTTTCTTTTTGTCGTCGAATCGTTCAGGTCCGACGCCGTCAATGCCAGATCCGCACCAGTCTTAGAAAGTTTTAAAAAAGAAAACTGCTTTTCCCATTCTTCCTTTGCCAACGCCAACTGCACCCACCTGGCCTGGTTTTCCATCTTTTTTTCCAAGCTGCCCTGGCACTGGGCCTCAGCTTTAAATACCGGCTCTCCGGTTTTAAAATACTTTAAAGAGCTCGGCTACCGGATCAAGGTTTTTTCCTCCGCCGAACTAAGCTATTTCAACATGCAAGAAAAGCTCTTCGGCGCTAATCTGGAGCTAGTTGATGCTTACCTGGAAGAAACAACCGGTCAAAGCTACGAAAGAGACCGCCTGATTTTTTCCAAACTCGAGCAAGAGTCGTCTTTGGAAGGGGTTCTTTACCTGGTTTTTTTAGATACACCCCATAACGAATACCACCATCCGCAACAATACCATAAATTCCGCCCCTTTTCAAAAAGCGTCAACTACCTCAAGCTGGCCCTTTGGCCGCAAACCGAGGCCCGAATCTTAAAAAACCGCTATCTTAACTGCATCAGCTATCTAGACACGCTCTTTGCTGACTTTTTCAGATTCCTGAAAACCAGAAACATCTATGACAAGGCCCTGATCGCCATTACCGGCGACCACGGAGAAGAATTCTACGAAAACGGCGCCTTTTTCCATGGCTCCCATTTATGCGAAACCCAGCTTAAGATCCCGCTGATCTATAAGATCCCCAACCAAAAAGCCCAAATTTTTTCTTGTCTGACTTCCCAGATTGATATTTTTCCCACCCTTCTGGAAAGACTAACCGGCCAAAAGCCGGCTTTTTTGGAAGGCGAGTCCCTTTTCCTAAAAAATCAGGGCCAAATTACGGCCTTTGGCCAAAACGGCCCTCTCGACCCGGTAAAATTTATTTTAATCGACCAGAAAAAAAACCAACGCTGCCTGGCTGAAAACAACCATCTTTTCTTGCTTCAAGAAGAGCCCAGGCTAAAAAAATAATTTACCATACATTACTAAAAAAACTTCTTTGACACTCCCTTTTTTGATCCGTTTCAACACTTTTGTCCGTGACAAGATTCAAAAAAAAAGCTATCATTTTGGGTAAAGAAAAAAGGCGGGTTTTGTCCAGTGTCAAAGACCCAAGGATCCTATGGCGGCAAGCGATCTAGGCTTTAGTCGCTTAAGGGGCTTTTTCTGGCCCATCTACAAGCATGAACTCTTCAAGTTTGTGCCGATGATGGTGCTTTTCTTTTTAATTTCCTTTAATTACCATCTGCTGAGAATCGCCAAAGACACGCTAATTATTACCGCTCCCCAGGCCGGCGCGGAAGCTATTCCCTTTTTAAAGGTCTGGGCCATTTTGCCTTCTGCTATTTTCATGACCTATCTTTTTACCAAGGCCTCCGGCCGCTTTTCCAAAGAAAAGGTCTTTTATGTCATGAGCTTCTTGTTTTTGCTTTTCTTTGTACTTTTCACTTTCGTCCTTTATCCCCGCAAAGACTTGCTGACTTTGGACCGAACCGCTGATTTCCTGCAACAGCACCTGCCGGCCGGCTTTAAAGGCTTGGTCTCTATTATCCGCTACTGGCTCTATTCGCTGTTTTATGTGATGAGCGAGTCCTGGAGCACGATCATGCTCTCGGTTCTGATCTGGGGCTTTGCCAACGATGTGACCAGAGTTTCGGAAGCCAAGCGCTTCTATCCGCTTTTTGGCATCGGCATCAACGCCGCCGGTATTTTCGCCGGACAGTTCGACTTCTCTTTAGCCACCTACATGCAGTCTCAGGCCTCGTCCCTGCATCCTCTGATCAAAATGCTCGGCGGCAAGACCAGCTGGGACCAGACCCTTTTCAGCTTTATGTTCGTCATCATCCTCTTCACCCTGGCCGCCCTTTTAATCTATAAATTCCTGCACCTTTACGTTTTTAAAGAACGTCAAAACTATTTTTTAAACAGTGAAGGCAAACGCCCGAAAACTTCTTTAAAACAAACCATCCAATATGTCCTTTCTTCCAAATACCTGCTCTATATCGCCCTGATCGTGCTTTTCTGGAACATTGCCATCAACCTCTCCGAAGTGCTTTGGAAAACCGAAATGAAAGAGCTTTTTCCCGCTCCTTCCGATTATACCGCCTATATGGGACGGATAACTTTCTGGATCGGCATTTTAGCCACCAGCTCGTCGTATCTTTTCTCCGGCAATTTCATCCGCCGCTTCGGCTGGAAAAGCACCGCCTGCATCACTCCCCTGATTTTTCTAACTGTCGGCCTTAGCTTTTTCGGCTTCCTTTTTTACAAAGAATACTTCCCGGCCAGCACCCTGATTTGGGGCCTGGCGCCGCTTTCTTTAACCGTTTTTTTCGGCTCTTTCTTGAATATCCTGAGCCGTTCCGCCAAGTATACCGTCTTCGACGCCAGCAAGGAAATTGCTTTGGTGCCGCTTCCGGAAGAAGCCAAAACCAAAGGCAAAGCCGCCATCGACGGCATCGGCTCAAGACTGGGAAAATCCGGCAGCTCCCTGATCATGCAGGTTCTGCTCATTTTCTTTCAAAGCGCTTCCGCTGCCTCGCCGGTCATTTTTTTAGTTCTTTTAATTATTATTCCGCTATGGCTTTTATCAATCGGACGCCTGAACCGGCTCTTTGAAGGCGCCGCAGAAAAAACCGCCGCCTAAAGTCCCCCTTTCCCTTGCCGCAAAGTCTTTTTACCAAAGAAAAACCGTTCCCGGCCAATCCAAAAATCCGTTTTTTTTTTTGATTAAGCCTGCCATATCCGAAAACACCGCAGATTATAAAGATCTGTTGCCGCTACAGCTTCAGCCGATAATGCCGCCTCTTTTCAAATAAATCCTTGCCAAGATAAAAGCCTAAGGTCTATTTTATCTGGGTTAAAAAAAGGAGCAAATTATGTTTTTGAAACTTTTATCAGCTTTTTTAGCCGGCAGTTTTTTGGTTTCTCTTCCGCTTTTTCCGGAAGAAGAAAACTCTTCCAATACTACTTGCGGACAAACACAGGAGCCTTTCAATGACCCGGATAATACTGAGCCCGTTCAACCTAAAACCGATGAGCCAACCTGCCATTTGATTCCTGAGCCCGGCCTGTCGTCTCCTAACCCGTCCGTACCACTGGCCAAAGTCGATCCCGCCGATCTAAAAGATTATGTCCTCGCTCCTTTTATCAGCGAATTCGAAGAACTGATCCCGCTGAAAACCGGCGAAGCCCTGATTGTTTTAAACGACCATTCCCGCTGGATTGTCCGCCACTTTTCCAATGAAGAAGAAAACCTTTATTTAAACGCTCCCTGGCAAAAAGGCGACGATATTCGCCTTTTAGAAAGAAACAACCTGGACCGCAAAGGCTTTTTCACCCTTAAAAACACCCGAACCCAATCCGGGTATCCAGTTGATTTTGACACTTCTTCTTTGAAAAACATCTGCGCCTACAGCATTGAAAAGCTCGATTCCAACGGCTATTTTCTTTCTACCGACAACCACATTGACTGGGCCATTTCCTGGACCAATTCCTGGACTTCCTGGTCCTGGCGGCCCAAAGATGTTATCTTGATCAATAAAAGCAACCTGTCAGACAAACACCGGTATCTTTTGATCAACCTAAGCACGCAAGAAGCGACCCCGGCTAAAATCGTCGAATGGAAATAATTTTCTTTCCCAGAAAAAAGCGGTTTTTAAAAAATCGCTTTTTTCTGGCTCGCAGAGCCTTTCTTGGCCTCCGCCGCTTTAAAAAACACTTTTCGAGCTTGCCTGCTTAAAAAAGGCTTTTTTCTACTAAAGCTTTCAACTGCAGATATTTTTCTTTTTGCTTTTGTTTCAGCCTTGCATGCAGCCTCTCGGCTTCTTCCGGATTGCTTTTTTTCAGATAATCGTAGCGCACCTGGCTGTCTAAAAACTTTTCCAGCTCAAGGGTAGGCTCTTTGGAATCCAGCTGGAAAGGATTTTTGTTTTCCAGTTTTAGACGCGGATCGAAACGGTAGCAAAACCAATAGCCGGACAAAACCGCTTCCTTGGCCGCTTTTTCCGAATTAAGCATGCCGCCCTTGATCCCGTGGCTGATACACGAAGAATAAGCCACAATCAACGAAGGCCCCCGGTAGCTTTCAGCTTCTTTAAACGCCCGGATCAGGCCATTTTGATCAGCACCCATGGCAACCGAGGCAACATAAACGCCGCCGTAGGTCATCGCCATCAGACCCAAATCTTTTTTCATGGTCTTTTTTCCGGAAGCGGCGAATTTGGCCACCGATCCCAGCGGAGTTGCCTTAGACGCCTGGCCGCCGGTATTAGAATAAACTTCCGTATCCAAAACCAGAATATTGACATCCAGGCCAAGGGCCAGAACATGGTCCAGACCGCCGTAGCCGATATCATAAGCCCAGCCGTCGCCGCCGATAATCCATAAAGAGGGCTTGGTCAAAAGGTCCCGCCTTTGCCAGATCTCAAAAAGCGTTTCTGTTGGTTTAAGTTTTTCTACCCTGGCCTGTAAAATTTCTCCGATCACCCCGGAAAGCTTCTGGCTCTCCGCCCCATCATCTTTTTTCTCCATCCAGGCGCTGAAAAGGGGTTTTAAACGCTCTTCGACCCCTTCCAAAAGGGCTTTTTCAACCAAAAGCCGCAGCTCTTCTCTTTTCGTCTCAACAGCCAGGGCCATGCCATAGCCAAACTCAGCATTGTCTTCAAAAAGCGAATTGGCCCAGGCCGGCCCACAGCCCGTTTCATTTAAAGCATAGGGGAAAGACGGAGCCGAGCCCCCCCAAATCGAAGTACAGCCGGTCGCATTGGCCACAATCATCCGCTCTCCATACAGCTGGGTCAGCAGTTTTACATAGGGCGTCTCACCGCAGCCGGCACAGGCTCCGGAAAATTCCAAAAGCGGTTTTTTAAACTGGGAGCCTTTAACAGAAAAAGGATCAAGTCCCAGAGTTTTTGCCGGCAAGCCTAAAGCGTAATCAAAACTTTTCTGCTGGACGGTTTCCAGCTCTTCTTTCGGCCGCATCACCAACGCCTTGCCTTTCGGAGCCGGACAGATTTCAACACAGTTGCCGCAGCCAGTGCAGTCCAAAGAGGAAACCTCGATACTGAAAAGATAGTTCTCCAGGCCCTTACCAATGGCCTTAAGCCCCGAAGCTGCAACTTCCCCGCCTGCGCTCTGCCGGGCTTTTTCTTCCGTTGTCATCAAAAAGGGCCGGATTACTGCATGGGGACAGACAAAAGCGCACTGGTTGCACTGGATGCAGTTTTCCGCGATCCATTTGGGCAGCTCGGTGGCCACCCCCCTTTTTTCCCACTTGGAAGTTTCCTGGGGAAAAACCCCTCCCGGCGCAAAAGCCGAAACCGGAAGCAGGTCCCCCTTTTGGCGGTTGATCAGATCAGCAACTTCCCGGACAAACTGGGGCCTTTGAGGATCAATCGCCGGTGGCTCTTCCGCCAACTGGGCCCAGCTTTCCGGATATTTGACTTCAACCAGCCTTTCCGCCGTTTCCTTAATTGCTTTTTGGTTTTTGGCCACTACTTCAGCGCCTTTTTTAGCGTAGGTCTTTTCCACTGCCTGGTTTAAAAGCTCCAGGGCTTTTTCTACCGGTAAAACCCGGCTTAAAATAAAAAAGGCCGTCTGCATGACCGTATTAATCTTGGAACCCAGCCCGACCGCTTTGGCCAGCGCCGCCGCATCGATGTTATAGAATTTCAAATGCTTTTGGGCAATCGTCCGTTTCAGATTATTCGGCAGCCTGGCTTCCATTTCCGGCAAAGTCCAAGGCGAATTCAAAACAAAACAGCCGCCCTCCACAATCCCTTCCAAAATATCGTATTTCTGCACATAAGCAGCCTGGTGGCAGGCAATGAAATTGGCCCGGTCGACAAAATAAGACGACTTGATCGGCTCCTGGCCAAAACGCAAATGGGAAATGGTAACGCCGAAGGATTTTTTGGAATCATAAGCAAAATAACCCTGCACAAACAGATCGGTATTATCGCCGATAATTTTAATCGCATCCTTATTGGCCCCGACCGTCCCGTCGCCGCCCAGCCCCCAGAACTTGCAGCAAACGCGCGCTTTCGGCTCAGTATCGATCTTTTCCGCTACCGGCAAAGAAAGGTAGCCGACATCATCGGTAATGCCAACCGTAAAATGGCTTTTGCTCTCCGCTCTTTTCAGGTTGTCAAAAACAGCCTTGACCATACTCGGGTTAAAATCCTTCGAGCCCAAACCGAAACGACCCCCAATAACCAGGCAATCTTTTTTCGCTTCCTTTAACACTGCGCTGACTTCTAAAAAAAGCGGCTCGCCGAAAGCCCCATTTTCTTTAGTCCGGTCCAAAACGGCAATCCGCTTGACCGACGCCGGCAGGGCTTTTAAAAAATGCTCTTTGGAAAAGGGCCGGAAAAGCCGGACTTTCAAAAGGCCGGTTTTAGCTTTTTTTTGGTTTAAAAAGTTCACCGTCTCTTCGATTACTTCAGCAGCCGAGCCCATGGCAATAATAATGTCTTCCGCCTCTTTGTCTCCGACATAATCAAACAGGTTATATTGGCGCCCGGTCAGCGAAAAGACCTTGTTCATCTGTTCTTCGACGATCCCGGCTACCTGCCGGTAATAGGGATTGGCAGCTTCCGCAGCCTGAAAATAAATATCCGGATTCTGCGCCGTTCCCCGAATATGCGGGTGCTCGGGCCTTAAAGCTCTCCGGCGGTGCTTTTCCAGATCTCCATAATCAACCAGCTTGTGGATCTCGTCGTAGCTGATCTCCTCGATTTTTTGGATCTCATGGGAAGTGCGGAAACCATCGAAAAAATGTAAAAAAGGCAAAGAGCTTTTTAAAGAAGCCAGGTGCGCTACCAAAGCCAAATCCATCGCTTCCTGGACCGAATTGGAGCAAAGAAAATTAAAACCGGTAGCCCTGGCGGCCATCACATCCTGATGGTCACCGAAAATCGACAGGGCATGGGTCGCCAGGGCCCTGGCCGTCACATGAAAAACCGTCGGCATCAGCTCGCCGGCAATTTTATACATGTTGGGAAGCATTAAAAGCAGGCCCTGCGAAGCCGTAAAGGTCGAAGCCAGCGCCCCCCCCGCCAAAGCTCCGTGGAGCGCTCCGGCCGCCCCTCCTTCCGACTGCATTTCGGAAACCACTACTGTTTTGCCAAATAAGTTTTTACGGCCCTTCGATGCCCATTCGTCAACCAGCTCGCCCATCACCGAAGAAGGCGTGATCGGAAAAAGGGCGCAGACTTCGGAAAAAGCATAGGCAATGTGGGCTGCAGCAGCGTTGCCGTCCATGGATTTTTTACTCATTAAGGGCTCCTTAAACTTAAAAGCGGGTCTTTATGCTTGTTTAAACTTTATTTTTTCAGGGATTCAAAATTTATATATAAACCCCTAAAAGAAAAAATTCTAGCACCTTTGTAAAAAAAGGTGTAGGAGAGCTTTTTTTCCAAAAACCTTTTTCCAAAAAAACTTAAAAAATTAAACGGTTCCGTGCACGGTTTTTAAAATTTCTTCCTGCAGCTCGGGAGCTTCCCAGCCATTTTGAAAATGGGCTCCGGAAGCAACCTTGGGCTGAAAGAAAAGATAGACCGCCTCCCGCATTTTTCCGGCAAAAATTCCGGCCATTTTCTTTACTTCTTCAGGACAGGAAAGCGCGTCGCCCTTAATGCCGATAATCACTGCGTAGCCGCATTTTTTAGTCTTTTCTTTCAGCTCGTTTACTTTTTTCAGATTGTTCCAGCCGTCGAGATCAGCTTGATATTTCTTTTTTAAACACGGATCCGCGAGATGCAAAATCTCTTCCGTTGAAAGCCAGCCGATCGAAAAAGAAGGTAAAATAAAGGCTGAAAGGGTCAAGCACTTAAAGACCAGGGCAAAGAAAAAACCCAAAAAATTAAAAATATTGCGGACCAGGGCCACAATCGTTTTAGGAATCAGGGGATAGGATCTGATCGCCGCATCCAGGGAATCAGGCGGAGCCTCAAGTAAACAGTTGAGCCCCTGCTCCTGGTATTTTTTTAAAAGGTAAATGCCGTTGAAACAAGAGCCGCAGGTGGCAAAAAGACAGGTTGTTTTCGGATCATATCCCTTGCCGCCGCGGTCTTCTTTCTGAAACAGAAAACCAGCTAAAGTAGAAATATCTTCGTAAGAGCTTTCCTCGGAAGCAACGCCGCCGATTTCTTCCATGCCGTGTCCGGAATAAACCGCTACGTCTAGGCCCTGGCCTAAAAAATCGGCAATGCGGCGCTTGCGCATCGTAAACGGCGTAACAATCTCGCTGAAAACCACAAGTTCGGTCTTTTTTTTTCGGCTATCTAGCTCGGGAATCAGCTCGGCTCTTTTCGCAGTCAGCAGGCATTTCCGTCCCTCCAGCTCGACTTCCGGCCAAAACTCGTTTTTTTTATTTTTTTTCAGGGAATGGGCAAACTTAAGCAGGGTCTGCTGATAAAATTCCTCCCACTCTTCGGTTGGTTGCAAGGGAGGGGTGATCACCAAACAAACGCAGGGGCTTGTGATCGGTCCCGGCGGCGTGGTGGATACGGAGGGTTTTTTAGCTTCTACTTTAGA
>JBAZHS010000001.1:0-5030 GCA_041652275.1 Parachlamydiales bacterium | reverse complement strand
CCATCTGCCGCCATGCTTTTCAATCAGCTCTTTAAGCCGGCTGGATCGAAAAAGCATGGTTTCAATTTCTATGCCGTCGGCAGTTTTCAGTTTTCGGCTCTCGCCGCCAAGCGAGCGGAAAACCGCTTTGGCCCTTTCAGCCCGCACACGGTCGTAGCCTTCGTTGCGGCAGCCGGTGCCGGAAAGCCAGTTGACGGAGGGCGACACATAGTCATAGAGCCACTGGATGGAAAACAATTTTAAACAGCCCCCGTAATTAAGCAGGGGCAGACGGAAGCGCCATTCAAAAAGGCTGCGCGCCATAACAGCCGTTTTAAAAATCGTCAGATGCCAGACTTTTTGAATAAAGGGCAGGTCTTGGAACTGGATATCGGCTGAAGTTAAAACTTCCGGTCTGCTAAAAGAACCATCCAGGCTCCCGTGGGGAACTACCCCCGCAGCCGGGTGAGCCTTTGCCACGAAACTTCCTGACAAAACTGCCATAAAAAACACCTGTAAAGTTAAATTTTTTAGTTAATTTTAAAGATTAAAACTAAAATTAAGAAAAAATTTTAAGCTAAAAAAGCTTAAAAAAACAACTTTTTCAGAACTGGGCTGACTTTTCAAAACCGGAAAAATTGGCGGCTTTTCCTTTTTGAATCCTTTTTGCTGGATTTTTAACCGGCAAACCAAAAAAAGGCTGGCAAACGCCTCTTTTTTGCGTTTTTATTAACCTGCCGCCAACGGGCAAAGCAATGCCCGCCGAGCCTGGGAAGAACACCCTTTATATCATCAAACAGGCTAATGATTGGACTGTTTATGTTGTCTTCAGTTGAATTAACCAATAAAAAAAATGCCGATGACTGGAATCGAACCAGCACCCTGAAAAACAGGAGTAGATTTTGAGTCTACCGCGTCTACCAGTTCCGCCACATCGGCATTAAAAAGCAATAGTTTAACAAAATCCGTCCTTTAAAAACAATTCTAGAAAAAAAGTGCCAGCCCAAAATCAGAAGGCAGCCGATTCCACCCCGCTTTAAAAAGACCGCCCGAATCCTAAAAAAAATTCTCCCAAGCCGACAACTCCCGAAAAAAAACCGGCCAGCTTCCCTCTTTTTGGGCTTTTGGGCCAAAGCCAAAAGGAAGAGGGCGCCCGGCAAAAAAACAAGCCTAAAAAACCCACCATCCGCTTGAAAAAAGTATTCTTTCTTCTGAAAACAGCTTAGGGCAGAAGGACCCGTTTGTTTTTTTCCCGATCGTAGCGCACCTGGATGGAAAGATAAGGGTAAGGGTGGCGGTTGTCAAAATCACGCCCCTCGCCGGATTGAAAAAGCTTGATAAAGACCTCTTTGTTATACCAGGGAGCCGTCGACACATTGGTCTTGCCATCGAAACGAAAAAAAACCTGGTAGTCTTTATTTTTAAAATAACGCTTTTCTTTTTTATAAAAATCAAAGATCAGCTGAACAATCTTTTCGGGTTTGTCTTCATAGGATTCAACATAAAAGTCCACTTCGGCGCCGATCAGGTGTTTGGAAGGAAAGGCCTTGGAGCCGGCTACATAAAGATTATGCTTCGGACACCTGTAGCCGGAAGTAATGACCACCCTTTTTTGGGTCTTTTCCTGCACATAGTTTAAAAGTTCAATTAAAATCGGATAGATCCGGACGGGAAAAGGGATTAAATGGCGGCCGTCGCAATCAACCAGGGTCACAACTTTTTCCGGATTGGACGAGTCGGCCATCGGCAGATTAAGGCTGCTGCCCTTGCATTGAAAAAACTCCCGGGAAATCTTCGGCAAGGCCTGTTTTTCACCTTTTTCCCAGGGATAGAGCTCCCGCTTGCGGTGGGGCGGCAGATAAAGCGGATAAAAATAAGTATCCGAGCGGCGGGCAATATATTCGGCTTTAGTGTTCTGGCGGCGCAGCTTTTTATCCTGGCCCTTTTCTAACGAAGAGCAGGAAAAAACCAGCAGGCCGGCAAGCAAAAATAAATCTTTTTTCAGCATAAAACTAACCCGAGCATAAAACAATGTTACATAATTACCAAATTTTTTATAGTGCGGTTAAAAGAGCGGCCCGACCGGCCTTTAAAACCGCTTGTTGGACCAAACCGCTTGAATGAACGCCGGATGGCAAAACAACTAATCCAGCCCCCTGCAAGCCGGAATTTTAAACCGTAGCCAAAAAAATGGAAGAACTTTTTTTAGAACTGGCCCAAGCCACCCAAAAGGCCTTTAAGGCCGGCAACCCGGAAGAAGGTGTCGCGCATTTAATGGAGGCCTTTAAGCTTTTTTCCAAAGAAAGCCAAAAGCTGGCGGCTTCCTACCTGGAGCTCAAAGAACGCTTTGAAGCCGTTTCTTTGGAGCTGGAAAAGAAAAACGGCACGCTTAGAAAAAACCTCCACGAACTGCAGGGCGTCTGCACTTACTTGACCAACATCTTGAAAAACATGGCCGAAGGCCTGCTGTTCATCAATCCGGAAGGCACCATCGTCATCTGCAACGCCATGGCTCTGCAGATCCTGGAAAAAAAGGAAGCGGAGCTGGCTTTGAAAAACTACTTTCAGCTCTTCGAGGACGACGTTTTCGGTTTTTCCATGAAAAAAGCCTTAAGCCTGGGCTCTTCTTTTAAACCTTTTGTTTTTGATCTGAAAAACAAAAAAATCGAAATCAGGGCCACCTTTATCAGCGCCGTTGCCAGGCCCTATCAGGGGCTGATCGTCCTTTTAAAAGATATCAGCGACTTGAGCCGTCTGGAAGAAGAAGCCAAAAGAGGCTGCCGGCTCAAAGAAATCGGGCAGATGGCCACCACCATTGCCCACGAAATTAAAAATCCGCTCGGCGGCATCCGTGGCTTTGCCACCCTTCTGCACCGGGACCTGGAAAATAAAAAAAACCTCCAGGAAATGGCTTCGCAGATCATCGACGGCACCAAAACGCTCGAAAGGCTAGTCAGCAGCGTCCTGCATTTTGCCCGTCCCGTTTGTTTAAAAACTGAAGAGACCAACCTTTCCCAGCTGATCAAGGACCTTTTGAAACTGATCAAAGTGGACCCCACTTTTTCCGAACAGATCGTTTTGGAAAGCCATGTTCCCTTAGAACCGATCCTGGCCTACGCAGATAAAGAGCTGTTAAAATCCGCCCTCTTGAACCTGGTGCGCAACGCCCTGGAAGCGATTGAAAAAAACGGCCTGATCAGCGTCGCTTTAATGCAAAGAGACGCTTATTGCGTCATCGATATTACCGACAACGGCGTCGGCATGGACGAAAAAGAGCTAGAAAGCCTCTTTTCGCCTTTTTTCACCACCAAGGTTAAAGGCAACGGCCTGGGACTGGCCGAAGCCCACAAGATCATTTCCGCCCATTTAGGGCAGATCAAGGTCCGCTCCGCCAAAGGGCAGGGCTCGACCTTTACCGTTACCATACCCGCTAAAAACAAAGGATAAAAAACTATGGGCATCCGCCGCATTCTGGTCGCCGACGACGAAAAGCTGATGCGCGCTTTTTTAAAACAGGCGCTGGAAGAAAAAAATTTCGAAGTGACCCTGGCTGAAGACGGCCGGGAAGCGCTCGCCTTATTTTTAAAAGAACCCTTTGATCTTGTCATTACCGACATGAAAATGCCCCAAAAAAGCGGCCTTGAACTGCTCCAGGAGCTAAAAAAACACGAGCCCAATTTATTGGCGATCATCATGACCGCCCACGGCACAATTGAAAATGCGGTGGAAGCCATGAAAGCGGGCGCTTTCAACTATCTTCTAAAGCCCTTTTCCTTAGAAGCCCTTGAAACCCTGATCGACAAGGCCTGCGAACAAAACCGGCTGATCAAAGAAAACCTTTTTTTTAGATCCGAGGGCTCGCAAACCGCCGCGCTTTTAAAATATTCACCCTATCTGACCCGTCGGCTGGAAGAATTAAAAAAAATTGCCCAAAGCGAGGCCAACGTGCTGATCTGCGGAGAGTCCGGCACCGGCAAAGAAATTGTCGCCTCGGCCCTGCACTTTCTTTCCCAAAGAGCCGGCCGGCCCTTTATCAAGGTTAACTGCGCCGCCATCCCCGAAACCCTGATCGAGGCGGAATTCTTCGGCCACGAAAAAGGGGCCTTTACCGGCGCCGAGCAAAAAAGGATCGGCCGTTTTGAGCTGGCCGATACCGGCACCCTGCTTTTGGACGAGATCTCGGAAATCCCGCTGGCCCTGCAGGCCAAGCTGCTCCGGGTTTTGCAGGAGCAGGAAATCGAAAGGATCGGCAGCTCCAAACCAGTAAAAATCAACACCCGCATCCTGGCCACTTCCAACCGCAACATGGAAGAAGCCGTTAAAAAAAGGCTCTTCCGCGAAGATCTTTTTTTTCGCTTGAATGTGGTTCCCTTTAACATTCCGCCCCTAAGGCAGCGCAAAGAAGACCTGCTGCCGCTTTCCGGCTATTTTTTACAAAGTTTCTGTCAAAAATACAAAAAAACCAGCAAAAGATTTTCCAAAGCCGCTGAAGCCAAATTACTGGCCTACCCCTGGCCCGGCAATGTCCGCGAGCTTTCCAACATCATCGAGCGGCTGGTGGTCCTGGACCAAAATCCGGTCGTCGCCGAAAAAGACCTGCCCTTAGAATCACCGCTTGAAACCGGACGGGGCTCACTGGCCGAAATGGAAAAAAAACTGATCCTCAGAACCTTGCAAGAACAGAATAAATCCCGAAAAAAAACCGCGGAGATTCTCGGCATCAGCGAGAGGGCTTTACGCTACAAGCTAAAAGCCTACGGCACTCAGAGCTAAGCTGTTTTAAACCCCTAAACTTGGCCATAAGGTGCTGCTTTAAAGGTTTTTTTAACCGTCTCAAATAAAGCTCCAAAGCTTCCAGGGACCGGTTTAAAAAAAGCCTAAAACAAAGCTCTTTTTCCAAATCCCAGAACAGCACCTTTAAAAGTGGCCCCCCGGTTCTTCCGGACCGGATTTCCGCCAGGATGCCGTCGATGAGCTTTTCCGTTTTTTTGAGCGAACAGTACAGCTTCCGCCAGGCCGCTCCAAGCTTGAGCTTTGCTTTTCCGGAATCA